>JBEKWP010000003.1:0-72006 GCA_049512915.1 Candidatus Sulfotelmatobacter sp. | reverse complement strand
GCGCTGGCCCAGTTCGCCGACGTTGACGCCAGCATCGACCACGAGTTGGCAGCGGGACTCATTACCAAAAGCGATGCAACGCAAGCGAAGTTGAACTTGGTCAAGTCCAACGGGGACCTCACCGACAGCAGGATCGCGACTACATTGCTGAAGGACACAATTTGGGCGAAGACCCTTCCCTCCACGACTTACCTTGACACTCTGCACAAGCAAGCTGAACTGGAGTCGGAAATCGCCTGTCTCGGAATCGTCATCGACACTGCTCAGAAGCAGATCGCCACAGAAAGAAACCAGGCGGTGAAACTCGACCAAGCCTTGAAGACGGCGAAACAAACGCCTCTCTGGGCTGCCATGCAAGGCGCCAGAACCAATGTGGCTCTGGTGCCATACGACAATCAAGCGGTAGCCAACCCGGGCGCTCCGGTTTATGATTGTTACCTCAGCTTTGTCGCCTGCCGTCAGGTTGGCCTTATAAAGGCAACTTTCGTCGGGGAACAGCACACCACCCATCCGATCTTCAAAACTGACTTGCGGGGATTCCTGGTGCAACTGGAACTGACCGATCCAGATTCCGCAAAATCAAAGACGCTTTTTGTGGGGAGCAAACCGCTCTTATTTTGACGTTTCTTCGAGGCATCCTTTTATGAGACAAGCATCTCTATTAATCGCCGCAGTGCTGTTATGCTGCACCGCCGTCTTCGCGGGAGAAAATGAAGCGGCGGAAAACGCATATTGCAAGTACATTACGGAGCAGGCGAATGCCCAGCGCGATCTGCTGCGCAGCCCCTCGGCTATCGCGGGGCCGACCCAGCCGAGCGCCGGCACACCCCCGCAGCTGATCTTCGGCCTCACCGGCAGTCTGGCCAACAATCTGAAAGCGCCCCTCACAACGGGAGCGGCACGCGCTGCTTGTGATCTTTACGTGGCGACGACCGAAGCACAGCAGCGCATTTATTTCGCCGCACCGAAGATGGAGAAAGACGCGCTCATGCATCGGCTCAATTTAGTCCAGCAGGGTTCAGACCAACTGGAGACCATGATTCGAGACGAAGAAAAAATGGTTCAGGTGCATAACGTGACCGGCCCTGCGCTCTATTACCTTCAATCCGCGAGAGCGCGGCTGGATATGCGGCGCACGTCGGCACTGACCGGCCTTCTTCCCTACGTTCCAACTCTAAGCGATCTACCGCTTCGCGAGCTGGTGAACAACAAGCTGCACGCCGACGAAGCGAACCAGAAAGCCATCACCAAACTGGCAAGCGAAAGTGGCTGGGACCTCACGGTGTCCGGCGGTGGACGGCGTCAACTGGCGGAGTTCAATTCCACGACCACTGTCTCGGAGTTCGGCGGGTTCGGTGAGGTTAGCCTGACCTACAATTTCGGGCGGCATTCCGCCAACGCACACCTTGATCGGTCCGCATCGGCATACCTTGATTTCAAGAATAATCAGTTCGAGGATGTAGCACGGCAATCGGCGGTTTTGAAAGGGCAGATCGCGGACACTCTCTCATTCCTGCGCCCGCAGCTAATGGCTTTGCTCGAACATGACTCGGATATTGAAAAGTCGCTGCGCAATATCGAAGGGCTGGACACCAGTAGCGCCCTGGCGTTCAAGAACCAGTTACTCGCCGATCAAATAGTTCTGCGTGTCGACCTCGGCGATATTCAGTTCCGGCTGGACTGGCTGGAATCTTATCTTCACGACAACTTCTAAGACGAAAGAAATGCTCCTCCCCCGGCTGCCACGGTATGGAGCCGTGCGCACTCTGTCCGACACAGCGTTCCTGAAAGGTCGTTTGTCATCATGAAGATCATAATATTGTTCCTGGGGCTTGCCCTGCTGACGGAGGTCGCGGGGGCCCAAGCTGAACCGGAGGCACCCTTGGTACTGGTCCAGGCAGTCGCGCCTTACGTCGTAGGCTCGATCCAGACAGCACCCGGCTCTAGCATTGAGAATTACAATGCTGGTGTTGGACTTGAATCCAACTTAAACCACGTTCTTTTTGACGTGAATGGCGGCTACCAAACCGCAAACGTCACCGCAGGCGCACGGCGCACGGGGACCCTGCAGGCGTCAGGCTATTACAAACTCTTCGGTCGTTTGCTTGTCGGCGCTGGAGCAAACTGGGTTATCAACACCAATGGGTTTTCAACCTCTCACTACATTAATCCCGCTCGCGAGTCTGTCAACCCGTTCATCGGCGCCGGTCTTCAGTTTCTGAATGTCCGCTCTGTCGTTTCTTATCAGTTGACGGGAAAAGACGGCATTCAGGAGCAGATTAAGTTCGATTGGAATTCGGAATTTGCACTTACCCGGCATGTCCGGTTCACCCTTCCTGTGGTTGTCAACTCCTACCAGAGCGGACCGTTGAGGTCTTTGGGTGGCAGTCGCGTCTCAGTGATACAAGCTGGCGCCGGTTTGAAGCTACTGTTTTAACCGGTTTCCAAGAGCAGGATGCAGGTTCCAGCCCTCGTCCTTGTAAGTTCGTCACTTTCTCTTTTTCTTCGCATCGTGAGAGACCTTCCCTGCATCCAAGAAAATTGGCATCTTTACCCGCCGCTCGCATTTCATGCTGAACTGATTGAACTGGATCAATCGAGATGACCGTCGCGAGAGTGTTGCAGAATACATTCGCTGTGATCGCTCTTACCACTTGCATGGCCGCCGCGCAGACGTCCGCGCCTTCGGTAGCCTTCCGCCAGCCTCTCGATGACGCCTGGTGGACCGGCCCTTTGCTGGCGCCGAATGCCTCGACTCTGCCGCAGGGTCACGTGCTGGTCGAGCCCTATCTTTACGACGTGGTCACCGAGGGTTTCTACAACTCCACAGGTACTCGCGTCAGCGCACCGCACGAGAACGGATACGGCTCGCTCACCTACATCAACTACGGCCTCCGTAACAAATTCACGGTGGGGGCGATTCCCACATTCGGCTATAACGAACCGGGTAACGGACCCGGCAGCGCAGGCGTCAGGGTTGGCGATCTCATGGTGCAGGCCCAATATCGGCTCCATTTGTTTCATGAGGGCGGCTGGCTCCCCACAACTTCGGTCAACGTGCAGGAAACGCTTCCCACTGGAAAGTACGATCAACTCGACCGCCCCAGCGACGGCTTGGGCGCCGGCGCGTACACGACTACCCTCGGCATCTACACGCAAAGTTTTTTCTGGATGCCCACCGGCCGCATCCTGCGCGCGCGCTTCAACGTCACGCAAGCGCTTTCCAACTCAGTGAATGTTCAGGATGCGAGCGTCTACGGCACGTCGCAGGGATTTCGCGGCCATGCCAGCCCCGGTGCCGCTCTGTCTGTTGACCTGGCCGCCGAGTACAACGCTGCGCGCCACTGGGTGCTCGTCATGGAAGGCGTTTACCGGCACCAGTACAACACGCACGTAGTCGGATATGACATCGCGAGTCCGACTCAGCCGATCCTGCTCAATTCGGGATCCAGCCAAGTCTTCGGTCTGGCTCCTGCCATCGAATACAACTTCAGCAGCCGTGTGGGAGTAATCCTCGGTATGCGTGTGTTCCCTGCGGGCAAGAACACGACCGACTCGATCACGCCCGCGATAGCCGTCAACATTGTTCACTGATCGATCACCGTTTAGAACCATAGCGTGGCAGGATATTGAGCATGGGAAAAGAGAATCCAGTGCTGGTGCTGGCGTCGGGAGACGATCCGCAGTTCGCCATGCTGAGCGGGCTACCGCATACAGTATGCGGGGAGGTTGGCGCGTGTGCCCAGGCAGCGAGGGACGCGACGGTGATCCTGCAATGGTCCGGCTCGCGGGAATTGCTGCGCGCAGTGTTTGGGATATGCGGGAAGTTGCTTTGGATACACTCCAAGGCCGCGGGCCTGGACAACCTTTTGTTTCCGGAACTGGTGGAGAGCCAAATCGTACTGACCAACGGACGCGGCGTGTTCAGCGCGTCGCTCGGGGAGTTTGTGCTGGCAGCAATCTTGTATTTCGCGAAAGGTTTCCGGCGAATGGTTCGCAACCAGACCGCAGGTATCTGGGAACCATTCGACGTGCAAGAGATAGGCGGACAGACGGTTGGGATTTTGGGCTATGGCGACATTGGCCGTGCCGTGGCGAGCCGCGTGCATGCCATGGGGATGCGCGTGCTCGCGACGAAGAGGCATGTTCCGGGATCGAGCGATCCGCTAGTGGAGCAATTCTACAAACCGGAAGCGCGGCAGGAGATGATCGCGCTCTGCGACTACATTGTGGCGACGGCCCCATTGACCGAGGAGACACGGCATATGATCAGCGACGCAGAGTTCGCGGTGATGAAGCCGACGGCAGTGGTGATCAACGTGGGCCGGGGGCCGGTCATCGACGAGGCGGCACTGCTGCGCGCGCTGACGACCGAACGGATCAAAGGAGCCGGGTTAGATGTGTTTGAGCACGAGCCGCTGCCGGCTGGGCATCCGTTGTACAAGCTGGAGAACGTTTTGTTGTCGCCGCATTGCGCGGATCACACGGCCGACTGGCAGGATCAGGCGATGCGTTTCTTTCTTGAGCAGTACGGCAGGTTTGAGAAGGGCGAGCCGCTGAGGAACGTCGTAAATAAGCGGCTGGGATATTGAGGAGAGGGTATTCCGTGTTATTGAAGCACGCATTTCACGCTCATTCAAATTTCACGTTGGTAGCGGTTGTAACTGGAAGCCGCCTGCGTCGTGTCGGGAGCGGGATCGGAACGGAAGGAGTGTTCGCAGCACCCGAAGGCATTACCGCAATTGCACCGCGACCCGGTTCTCAAGCTGCTGGAAGTTGCGAACTTGCGGGATTGGTCTTCGGTCTGGAATCTGGCATGCTTACTCGCCGTGCAGGACCGTATAGACCTTCTTGAGCAGCGAGACTCTGGTGAAGGGCTTCGCCAGGAAGGTGCGCTCCGATATCAACCCGCGCCGCAAGGCAGCCAGATCGCCCGTGTACCCCGACATGAATAACGAACGGAGGTCCGGGCGGATTACCTTCGCGTGTTCGAAAAGCTCAGACCCGCTTTTTCCGAACATGATGAGATCCGTGAGCAGCAGGTCGATTTCTGGTCCGGACGCTTTCATGATCTCCAGAGCTTTCTGCGCATTGCTTGCCTCGATGATTTGGTAACCGGCACTGACCAGTAAGCTGGCAGTCACCTTGCGTACAGCGTCATCGTCGTCCACCACCAAAATCGTTTCGGACCCTGCAGGAGTTTCGTCTACTTCGCGGGCCGGCATCGGCTGTTCGGCTTCCGCAGCTATTCTCGGAAAATAGATTTTGAACGCCGCACCCTTGCCGGGTTGGCTATCAACAAGAATGTTTCCGTTGCTCTGCGTCACGATTCCGTACACCGTGGAGAGTCCGAGACCGGTTCCTTGCCCAATGCCCTTTGTGGTGAAGAAAGGCTCGAAGATTTTCGCTTTGACGCTTTCGTCCATGCCGCAACCGGTGTCGCCTACCGTCAAAACGACGTGTTGTCCAGTATGAAAACCCGCGTGCCGGGAAACGTAACGCTCGTCCAGTTCAGCATGCCCCGTCTGGATGATGATCTCGCCTCCGTCGGGCATTGCATCTTTCGCATTCACTACCAGATTCATCAGGATTTGTTCGATTTGGCCCGGGTCAGCCTTGATGCTGCCAATCGGTGTGGTCGGCCGGAACGAGACTGAAATATTATCGCCGACCATGCGCAGCAGCATGGTGGTCACGTTATTCACCACTTCGTTCAGATTCAGGACTCTGGGAAAGATAACCTGCTGCCGGCTGAAAGCCAGGAGTTGCCGGGTGAGCAAAGTCGCCCGTTCCGACGCTCTCTTGATTTGCTCCAGATAGGTTTTCACCGGACTTTCTGGTGCAATCAGATCGGCCGAGAGATCGGTGTAGCCGATAATCACGCTCAGCATGTTATTGAAATCATGTGCCACACCTCCGGCCAAGCGCCCCACTGCTTCCATCTTTTGAGCCTGGCGGAATTGCGCTTCCAGGCGCAACCTGTCGGTGATGTCGCGTATGAAAGCCAGAAGGCAGGGTTGCCCCTCGACCTCGATCTTCACCCAGGACATTTTTGCTTCCCGAATCTCTGCCGTCGAGGTCTTGTATTGGATACAGGCGTCCGTCACAGCTCCAAGCTCCTGCAATTGCCGGACCAGGTTTATGCGCTGCGACGGTTGCTGCCAGAACATCAGGTCCGAGGCCGTGTGGCCAATGACATCCGCTCGCTCGTGGCCAACCATTCGTAGAAACGATTCGTTCACGTCCACATATCGACCTTCCGATTCCGTCGAGATCACGATGGCCAGCGGACTGCTGTGAAAGGCTTTGCTGAACCTCTCTTCCGACTTACGCAATTCTTCTTCGGCACACTTACGCTTGCTGATGTCGCGCGCGATCTTTGAAGCACCAACGATTGTGCCGTTTCTGTCGCGAATCGGCGAAATCGTCACAGAAACGTCAATTTGCCTGCCATCCTTTTGCACCCTGACGGTTTCGAAATGGTTAATGCGCTCACCGTTCTCGATTCGCGCCAGAATGTCAGATTCCTCATTCGCTCGTTCCGGCGGCACGAGCATCTGTATCGGTTTGCCCAAAGCCTCAGAGGCCGAGTAACCGAACAAGTTCTCGGCGCCAGGGTTCCAGGCGGTGATCGTTCCGTCCAGACTCTTGCCAATGATGGCATCGTCGGATGACTCGACCACGGCTGCCAGACGTGAGGGCACTTCCTCCGCGCGCTTGCGCTCGGTGATGTCGCGCGCGATTCTCGAAGCACCGTTGATCGTGCCTGTTCTGTCTCGAACCGGTGAGATCGTCACAGAGACGTCAATTCTGGTGCCGTCCTTCCGGACCCGCACGGTTTCAAAATGGCGAATGCGCTCGCCGCGCCCGATTCGCGCCAGAATTTCAGACTCCTCATTCGCCCTTTCCGGCGGCAGAAGCATTTGTATCGGTCTGCCTACAGCTTCAGATGCCGCGTAACCGTACAACCTCTCGGCGCCGGGATTCCAGGCAAAGATCGTTCCATCCAGACTCTGGCCGATGATGGCGTCATCCGATGACTCGACCACGGCCGCCAGGCGCTCGCACTCTTCCGCCCGCTTGCGCTCGGTGATATCGTGAGCGATCATTGAGGCTCCAATGACCTTCCCCTCTGAGTTCCTTAGCGGCGAGACGATCAATAAGGCTTGAACCGGGCTTCCGTGCTTGCGCTTGCGGATCGTTTCATGGCGAGCGGGCGGGTTCCCCGCGGCCGCATCCCGCAGAAATTTCAGGCTCTCTTCGTGTAAGTGTTCGGGAATTACAGTAGTAATTGGCTGGCCGATCATTTCTTCGGCTGTGTAACCGTAGAACTCCTGCGCGCCTTTGTCCCAGGACACGACGATCCCAGCGAGATCAGTGTCGAGGACTGCGCCGGGGCGAGCTCCGACGACAGCGAGGCTGCGTTTCTCGGCCCTGGCGCGGGCCTTGTTGGCACGGATCATGGCATCCCCCTTCGGATACCGAACTGGCGCACTCTAGCGACTGTCCGTTACGCGGTCTGAGACTAGACCTTAGCCCTAAGCTTTTTATTTCTTGGGGAACTTAAGTGCTCGCCTGGGTAAGATCGCACTTCCTGCCCCCGAGTGGTGGGAACTGCTGCTCGACAAAGCGATGTTGAAACTCTTCATGTGCCAGTGCCCCAACGCACTGGTGCTACCCGGATAGTACTCTAATGATGCAATGACTTTCTAGTTTAAAACCAACCTGATTCCCGTTTCGGGAATGAACCCGGACCGTGTCCGCTCTAGTCTGCCATCCTATAACTTAGCGAAAAGCTAATTAAGTGGTCAATTTTGACCATCATCTGACATTTGAATGGGAGTACCATTTCGGTACAGTTCAATGTTAGTACAGCCTAATAAAAATAAAGTTGGTGATGCATGAGTCCAACCAAACAGGGCGGCTCTCACCGAGTCCTGCTCGTAGATGACGACGAGGCCGTTCGCACGATGATGAGTATGACGCTCGAAGGAAAAGGATTTGAGGTAGTCTCAGCCGCCAGCGTGCCCGAGGCCCTGAAATTTATTACCACGGAAAGCTTCGACGTGCTCATCACGGACCTGCACATGCCGGATCCCGGTGACGGTTTTGCGGTTATTACGGCGATGCGCCACTCTCAACCGGATGCGCTTACGCTGCTGGTCAGCGGCTACCCCGACGTGAAGAGCGCTATGGACGCTATCGTTCTGGAAGCGGACCAAATCATGATGAAACCATTTGAGGTCAATAAACTCGCCGACCTCATCCGCGACAAGATTCTGACTCATAAACCTGTCCCGATGAAAAGAGAAAGGGTTGCGGCGATATTGGAGCGTTGCAGAGGCAGTATCGTCGAAGACTGGCTAGTACGGGTAAAAAAGAGCAAAGAACTCAGCCACGTTTCGCTTACGGACAAGGAACGTACTGGATATCTCCCTAAGCTGATTGAGGACCTGATCCTCCGCCTGAGAAGGCCCGGCATCGCCGGGGAAGAAGGCGATTCCATCTGTTCCGCTGCGGCCGTGGCTCATGGGAAGATGCGACGACTCCAGGGTTACACTCCCGGGATGCTGGTGCACGACTCCCGAATCCTCCAGGTAACGCTTTTTGCGACGTTGCAGAATAACCTGGGCGCGCTGGATTTCAGCTTGCTGCTGCCTGACATCATGACGATTGCGGATGAAGTGGATTCGCAGCTGACACAAGCGATGGAGGGTTACATGACCGCCGCGCTGAAGCCGGCGGCGGCCTAGCCACTGCCTCCATAGCATCCCGCTACAGCCCGTGGCGTGTTACGTATATGCCCGACCATCCGATTCCCAAACTCCTAGTGATTGACGATGAGGCCCAGAGCCTGGAGTTAATCAAAGACGCATTGTCGAATGCTGGAGTGGAAATTCTTACCGCACAGAATCCTAGGATCGGCCTGGAGATATTCAAACGGGTCCGTCCCCGAATAGTCCTTCTTGATCTGATGATGCCGGGGATTCGCGGATTGGAGTTGCTGGAGTGGATTTTGGCTGAGGATCCAGGGGCCGAAGTCATACTCATGACCGGGCACTATTCCTCGGAATCAGCGGTTGAGGCCATCCAGAAGGGGGCGTGCGATTACCTCGACAAGCCACTCAGTGTGGAAAAACTCCAGCGCCGGATCGCGGAGTTGCTATCCGAGGCCCAGGTCCGGTTTAGAACTCAGGAACTGGAGCACGAACTGCTGGATGCTTGTCAATTTGCCGGGATTGTTGGGCGTAGCCCACTTATGTTGGAGGTGTTTGCGAAACTTCGGAGGGTCGCGCCACACTTCCGCACTGTGCTTGTCACCGGACCTACTGGGACCGGGAAAGAACTGGTGGCTCGCGCCCTGCATCGCCTGAGCCCGGTTGGTTCGGGTCCGTTCGCAGTCTGCAACTGTTCGGCGATTGTTGAAACGTTAGTGGAAAGTGAGTTGTTCGGCCACGTACGCGGTGCGTTCACCGGGGCCACACAGGATAAGATAGGCGTCTTCGAGTACGGAAACCGCGGAACTGTTTTCCTGGATGAGATTGGCGAGTTCTCGCTAACCTCACAGAGTAAATTGCTCCGTGTTTTGCAAAGCCAGGAAATACAGCGGATCGGCTCTCCGGTTCCTCGGGCGATTGACATCCGGGTCATTGCCGCCACAAACCGTGACCTCCGATCGATGGTGAGAGAAGGAAAGTTTCGGGAAGACCTATATTACCGGCTAGCGATGGTAGAGATTCCTCTGCCTCGTCTGAGGGACAGACGAGAGGACTTGCCCCTCCTGGAACGGCATTTCCTGGAAAGATTTGCGGCTGAATACAAGAAGCCGGTCGCGGGCATAACGCGTCGAGCGCAAACGAGAATGGCGATCTATTCCTGGCCCGGCAACATCCGGGAGCTTCAGAATGTAATTGGCAATGCTTGCATGATGGTCGATGGAACAGTGATTGACATCCGGGATCTGCCGGAACCTGTGCGGGGTCAGTCAGGGGACGTGGCTGGACAGGATGAAATTATGATGTCCCTGCAGGACTTGCAAAAACGCCACGTGCTGCGTGTTTTGGAGCATGTTGGCGGGAACAAGTCTCAGGCTGCCGAAATGTTAGGTATATCGCGCGCCACAATTTACCAGTTGTTGGCAGATGCGAAGGCCGACACGGAAATTGCAGTTTCCCGGGCGAAATGAAAAGTGAACGAACCTCGGCCATCTCCTGAACAGCCGAAAGAACAGCGCGCTCGCCCCCTATTAATGCCGATTTGAAGCGGCGGCGACTGCTATGGGTTAGTTCGCCATCGGCAACAAGGCCTGGCAAGCAGCGTAGCTTGGGACCAGCGTAACGGTACCTGCAGCCTGCGTGCGGACCACGCCGTCATCAAACGCGCAGTACGCCTTGGTGCCCGTCTGTGCGCTGATGGGAGTTCCAGTCGTGTAGAACTGGTTCGGAATCGTGCTACCACCGCCAGTGCTCGCAGTCGCCGTAAACTTATAACCGCTCTTGCCGCCGCCCGCGCCGTTGCTGGCCAGGTTGTTGTCGATCAGGCAGCCGGTGGCGGTTCCCGGAGTGCAGGGCGATGCTCCGCCCAAAGCGGCCAGGGACGTGTAGCCAACGGTCGGATAAGAGGCAAAGTAGCCGATTTCGCCGGTGACAGTGGTACGCTCGGAAGCGGCCGCGGACGAATCGTTGGCTGCCATACGGGCGCGCATCAAGTTAGGAATCGCGATCGCCGCGATGATCAGGATGATTGCCACCACAATTAGAAGCTCAATTAATGAAAAACCCTTCGGTTGTTTCCCCATCTCTAATGTCCCTCGTTTCGGACTTTGAATTATTGTCAGACTTAATGTTCGCACCTCCCGGGCAAAACCCAGAGTTACGTTAGTTCCCACTAAAGGTTGCTCCTCGACGCTCGTGGGCCTGCGTGTCGATAACTGACCTAACATCGCCATGTCGACCGAGGAAATACTGATCTAGGTCGCGCTTGTTTCCAGCAGCGAATCGGGCATTGACTGTGCAAGATCAGCTAAACTCAGCTGAAGATTGCCCGGATTGGTGGAGTAAGCGAGTCCTGTATCTTCATCCAGTACCCCGTCGCGGATAAGTTTCTCGATTTCGCCGTCAAAATGCTGCATGCCGTCCTGGTCGCCGTCGCGCATTGCATCCAGTAAGGTCTTGCCCTCTCCTTCGCCTTTTTCGACATACTCTCGAGTGCGCAAAGTGGATGTCAATATTTCAATGGCAGCAACCCGTCCAGTCCCATCTTTTCGAGGAATAAGTCTCTGCGAAACGATATAGCGAAAACTCTTGGCGAGGCGGTTGCGAACGGTATGCTGTTCGGCCATGGGGAAAACTCCGACGAGTCTCTCAACCGTCTTTGCTGCGTCGATGGTGTGCAGCGTGGAGAGGACCAGATGGCCGGTTTCTGCCGCCTCCATTGCTATTTCGATGGTTTCCCGGTCTCGCATCTCTCCCACAAGTATCACCTTGGGAGCCTGGCGCAGTGCCGCCCGCAAAGCAAGCGCGAAGCTGGGTGTATCGCTATGCAATTCACGTTGATGGACAATGCAGTTTTTGTGGGGATGCAGGAACTCGATGGGGTCCTCGATGGTGAGCACATGATAGGACTGCTCTTTGTTGATTTTGTCGATGATAGCCGCCAGGGTAGACGACTTGCCGGAGCCGGTGGGGCCGGTCACCAACACAATTCCATTGCGCAGGCCCACAATCTTCCCCAATTCGGCAGGCAAGTTCAGCGATTCGAAATCTGGGACCTTGCCCGGGATCACGCGCATCACGACGGCACAGGTGCCGCGCTGCATGAAGATGTTGACTCGAAACCGATTTGCACCCGGCAAACTATAGGATACATCGCTCGACCCGAGCTTCCTCAAGTTACCGATCGCATCTTCGTTGTTGCCCATGAGATCGGACGCAATGCGCCGGGTATCCTCAGGCGTGAGGGCGCGTGTCGCGCCGGCGGGAATCAGTTTTCCATTAATCTCCACGAGCGGGGGCTTGCCGGGCGAAAAGAAGAGATCGCTAATCTTCGGGGATACCCTCAGCATCGCCGTCAGCAGATCAGGAGTGGAGATGGGAGCAGCGGCAGGGGCTGCGGCGGTAGCTGTCCGCGAAGCTGGGGCAACTACAGTTGGCGCCGGAATGACAGGGGAACCCATATTCCCATCCTACGTCCCATTGTTAGATAGCGCCGTTCATTTGAAGGCTCTTAGGGTCAGCGACCGATGCCCGAGGGTTAACAGCTCGGAAATTGGGAGCAGAGAAAAAGGAGCAGCGAAGTTGCCTTCGCTGCTCCCGGCTTATACCCTCGTTCAGGTACTTGTCAGACTTCTACGACTAGTTCGCCATCGGCAACAGGGCTTGGCAAGCAGCGTAGCTGGCGACCAGCGTGACGGTACCTGCGGCCTGCGTGCGGACCACACCGTCGTCAAACGCGCAGTACGCTTTGGTGCCCGTCTGTGCGCTGAGGGGAGTTCCAGTCGTGTAGAACTGGTTCGGAACAGGGCTGCCGGCACCGGTGCTCGGAGTCGCAGCGAAGCTGTAACCGCTCTTGCCGCCGCCCGCGCCGTTGGTGGCCAGGTTGTTATCGATCAAGCAGCCTGTGGCAGGCGCCGGAGTGCAAGGCGACGCTCCACCCAGACCAGCCAGGCTGGTGTAGCCAACGGTCGGATAAGCGGCAAAGTAGCCGATTTCGCCGGTGACAGTGGTACGCTCGGAAGCGGCCGCGGACGAATCGTTGGCAGCCATGCGAGCGCGCATCAAGTTAGGAATCGCGATCGCTGCAATGATCAGGATGATTGCCACCACGATCAGCAGTTCAATTAGTGAGAAACCCTTCTGTTGTTTCCGCATCTCTATTTTCCCTCGTTTCGGACTTTGAATTGTCTAACTTGATGTTCGCACCTGCCGGGCAAAGCCCATAGTTACGTTGGTTCCCACTAAAGGTCGCTCCCCAACGCTCGTGAGCCTGCTCATCGATAGTTGACGTTACATCGATATGCCACTTATTCATCGGCTTTTGAGTGTAATCGCATTAGTGTCGTGCCGAAATTGAGCCGATACCATTCGCCGCCCCAGCACTAAGTATGTACCGGCGCTCCGTGGCGGGAACATATTTGTACTGGACGACCTAGATTAATTTCTCGTTTAGGGAAATTCCCGTTGAAGGACACTTCGGCGTTGGAGTGCCTTCGGGACCACGTTGTCAGAAAGGTCCGGAGTCAGGCGCTGGGCTGGCAGGGATTCCGACCCTTTTCATTGATCGCCATTGCAAGTCTCCGCGGAGGTATTGCCAGATACCCTGCAGACGCCAGACCATTGTAAGTTGGCGGTAGGGAAAATGTTCGAAGAAGCAATAGATTATCAAGCGCGCGACCTCGCGCCAGTCGCTGTAACGGCGGAAAGTCATTTCTTCGAGCAATACCGAGCCGATGGAAATCAGCGTGGCGAAGGCGTAGCCGAACAACAGGAATTGCAGGAAAAATGACTTGCTCAGAACTCCTAAGATCAGGGCGAGAATGATCGTCGTGTAACCGACGACCTCGATTATGGGTGCAAAGAACTCGAAGATCCACATATAAGGCAGGACGAGCCAGCCGACGCGTCCGTAGCGGGCGCGGAACAACATGTCGCGATTAGGCCAAAGTGTATCGATGAGACCTTTGTGCCAGCGTGCGCGCTGGCGGGCCAGCGACTTTAAGTCGGTGGGCACTTCAGTCCAGCAAGTGGGGTCGGGAATAAAGTCGATGTGATATGAGCGGTGATCTTCATGCAGGCGGCGGTGCATGCGAATGATGAGATCGAGATCTTCTCCGACGGCGTGGGTGCGAAAACCTCCGACTTGCAGGACGAGATCGCGCTGAAAAACTCCGAAAGCGCCGGAAATGATGGGGAGCATGTTGAAGCCGGCCCAGGCTTCGCGGCCGACCAGAAAGGCGCGCAAGTATTCGATGACCTGCATGACTTCGATTGGACTCTTGGGAAGGTGCACTTCCTCGATCTGATTGTTCACCACGCGGGAGCCGTTCAGGACGCGCACGATGCCGCCTACGGCCATGACACGGCCGGGGTCGGCGAATACTCCTGCCATGATGCGAATGAGAGATTCTTTTTCGAGAATTGAGTCGGCGTCGACCACACAAATATAAGGACTGGTGGCGGCATTGATTCCTGCGTTAATGGCATCGGCTTTGCAGCCGGCAGCTTCTTTGTCAAGGACGAACAGGCGCCGGTCGAGCCCGCTGCGATAGAAGGCGTGGAGTGGCGCGGTTGCAATATCGGCGATATAGAGGACGCGTGCGGTCTGAAGTTGATAGGCCTGCCGCAGCTTTTCTATGGTCGCATCGTCCGATCCATCGTTGACGACGATGACTTCGAGACATGGATATTCGAGTCCAAGCAGAGCCCCGACACTTCCGACGATCGAGCGCTCCTCGTTGTGCGCTGGAACGATGAGAGTGATGGGAGGGGTGAAGGGGGAAGCTTTGACCAATTCCAGGCGCTGACTGCCAAGACGATGACGATGGCGGACGTTCTTGACAATTGCAACGATCAGCAGTCCAAGGTAAATGACGTTGGATAGCACGTAGTAGATGAACAGCGTGTCGTTCGAGATGGCAAGAAAATGCACGGTCAGTGAGCCCCGGCCGCCGCCGCGGCTTTGCCGGTAAGTTCCACTCGTTTTCTGGCTTCCGCCACAGCTTCCATCAAGTGGGTGCCGGCAGAGTGACGGCCGGAACCAGAAAAGCCGCCGACAATTTTCTCGATCGCGCCGGATCGCTCGAGTTCGGAGACAAACGACTGCAGGGCGTAATCGTCTTTAGTAGAGATCACATCTTCGAGGATTTGATCGAGTTGCGGCTCCATCCGCGCGAGTGCCCATGCGGCGCGCTGACGTACGTGGCGGTTGGCATCGCAGAGAGAGCGCAGCAGGATGCTGATTTTGCCGATGTTTTCGAGTTGTCCCAGCGCCACTACGGCTCGCAGACGAACAAACCATTCTGAATCGGCAGCTAAACTGTCGAGCGCCGGCAGAGTGTAGGAGGTGTCGGTATTGCCGAGAGCACGGGCGGCGGAAGCGCGCACTTCCGGCAAAGTATCTGAGGCCAGGACGAGTAACTCCTCACCGAGCTGAGGTGATGCCAGCTCGCCGAGGACCCGTGCCAGCAACTCGCGAACCGGTCCATGCGTGCGATCCAGGTAGTTCACCAGTACATCGGGGTCGGAGCGGCAGCAGTTTACCAGAGAGTTTTTCAGAGAACGTTCGGGGGCGTCGAAATGACCGGTGACGATGCGGTCGAGAATAGGGATGGCAGCTTCCATGCGGGCCGTGCGGCCGAGGCCACGAACCGCGGCGATCCGAGTTTCGCGCAAATGCGAGTCTAATCCCGCGGCCAGGGCAGGAATCGCTTCCATGGCGCGGGTTCGCCCCAAAGCCAGCAGTGCCGTTCGCTGCTTCAATCCGCGCGATGTCCGAGCTTCGTAGATGCGCATATCGAGCAACCCGCTGAAACGAAGACAGTCCAGCAGCGGGGGCAACTTGTCAGCCGAGGACATTTCGATGCTATCGAGCAGAATCGATTCAACGATGTCGCAATCAAGCGGATCGAAGCGCCAGTCTGCGGCGGGGATTTTGCCGGAGAGGATATCGTCCCACTGGGAGCGCAAGGCAACGGTGCGCTGATTTCTTTTATGAAAATATCGCGCGCGGTACCAGCGTCGCAGCACAATGAATCCCACGAGAAGCAGTATTCCGAGCAGCGAAGCGAGAATCGCCTCCAGCACCAACCCAGCGGGCCCGAGTTTTTCGATTCCCTTAAAAACGGATCCCATAACTCAGTCCAAAGCTGGTATCGATTAGGCCGCCGGTGCGATCTTGGCGGGCTGCATATGCGTTGATGTCCTGGCGGGCGGCAAACTGATAGCGCAGACCGCCGCCGAAGGTGTGGGCAGAGAAGCGCCCGATCTGATCGATTTGAGCGAAGTTCTCGCTGCCCATGCCGAAGAAAACGTTGCCGGAAACGCGACGTTGCAATGGAAAACCAAGTTTGGTCCAGCCGGAGGGCGTCCAGTCGACGGGAGTACCGAGGAATCCAGTGCGGGCGCCAGTCAAGTTCAGTGACCAGCTCCACTCGTGAGGAAAGTAGACAATCTGGCTTGTGTTCAGAGTCAGGACGTGCGCCCCCTGATACCAGAACCAATGTTGCTGGTAGGAACTTTCCAGTCCGTGTACCCACCGATTTTCGATTCGGAAAGCGTGGCCGTACTCGAAGAAAGCTTCGTTGGTGGGCACCACGCTTTGGCTGTTGGCAACAGCGCTGCCGACGTTGAACCAGTCCCGCGCGGTGAGGTGAAAGGCGGTGCTGGCCAGAAACTTTACAGCATCTTGCCCAAACCTTTGATAAGTGCTGACACCGAAGACGGTTGACCATCGCGGGTTCCAGCGGGAACTGAGGCTGACAGCCTGGGTCTGGCCGGCGTGTGCATAACTGAAAAGGTCGACATCTTCGCCGACCCGCAGTTCGTGTTTCGTGCTTTGGCTCAAGTCGTCCAGACCTGTTCTCGCGTCCGCATTGTGAATATCCACCAGAAGAGTCTGTTGGTACTCCGAGCGCGCTTCGGGCGTACGGCCCAACAACGCCAGCACGCGAGCCCGGCGCGAAAGGATCTCGGGGTCCGAGGGAGAAATTGTTCTTGCCTGGTCCAGAGTCTGCAGCGCTTCGGTATATTTCTTCTGCCAGAGGAGGACGTCAGAGAGGCCGGTCAAAATGTCTGTGTCGTTTGGAATTTTATCGAGAACAAGTTTGTATTCAGCCTCGCCTTCGGACCAACGGCCTTTCCAGGAAAGTAATCGTCCACGCCAACCGTGAGCTTCCAAATCTTCAGGTGCGTCAGCCAAACGATGGTCGACGATGGCAAGAGCAGCATCGATGCGCTGGGTCTCGACATCCTGTCGAACTTGCTCCTGCCAGTCGCCGGTCGTTTGCGCGGCGAGAAGATGCACGAAACCGACCAGCAGCGAGGCTGCGATGGCGGTTCTGAACCACCGTTTGTTCGGTTGACGAATGAATCTGTTTTCAGACACTCTCACGACAAAACTCCAGCGAACTTTAGTCCGCTCGATCCAAAGCCGTGCATTTGCATTTACGGCTACGGGTTCAAAATCCGTTTATGGGAGGAACACGACCGTCACAGCGAGGTCCTGAGGGCAGCAACGCACCGTCGTTGCATTCTCCAAGTATGGCCTCAATAGTGGTCTGCGCGTAGTTACGCAAGACACCAAGGCTTACGTGCGCGTTAACTGCATTAAGAACCGAGATCAATGCAGATAGTTGATGTGGAACGAAACGCTGTGGCCCGGTAAGAGTTCCGGCAAAACAAGGTGCCGGTTGTCGGGGAACATAGTCGCACCGCCGGTGACGGTCGCTATGGGACGTTGGAATTCGAAGGTGAGACCGACTACAGACTCTTCAGACTTCACCTGCAGCACGGCTTCTGTGGGTAGGGAGGCAGCGGTCAGGCTCCATTGGAGACGATCGCGAGCGCGCCAGAATTTCGCAAAAGTCAGCATGTCAGTCTTGATGATGTCCGAAGGCAGCTGACGAAGCAAATCCTGTTCGGCCGCGGCTTTCAGAATGGATTCATTGGAATGAATCAACACCACGCTCACGGCTCCGTTCTTGGCATTGGCCAGGATTACCTGCAATGCCTGAGGCACTCGTTTGGCGAAACCGGGAGATTCTTCGTCTTCAATGGTGACGGGAAATTCATAGATATCGCTGTCCTCTTCGAACCCAAGACTGCGAGGAAGCGCATACGGGAAGTTGGAGAGAACGTCGTTGGCGGTGAAGGATGAGTCGAACCGATATCCGGAGCGCTCGAGCGCTTCTGGCAGAGAAATGGGAACGCGGAGGTGCCCGGCACGAAAGAATGTCGTATCTTGCCCAGGAACTTCTCCGTCCAGCAATTCCTTGCTGACTCGAACTTCGCCGAAGACGGTGGCTCCCGACGCAGTGTCGAATCCGAGTCCACGAGGTTGATAACTCGGGTAAGTTTCATGCCCCGAGCCCAACTCGAACTTATTGAAACCTCGCGAATGGATAATGGAATGGCTGCCAACGGTCGAGCCGCCCGCTTTCAGTTCACGAAGGATGTTGAGCTGAGGCGTGAAAAAGAAAGCTTTGCTGTTGGCGTCGTCGACATACTTAGTCTGAATGAAAAAGGTACTGTTGGCCTGGTTCGCCTTCTCAATGCGGGCGAAGTCAAGGCCCGGAGCAAATGAGTTTTCCCAATCCACGTCGTGCGATAGCAGCAAAGCGGAGCGCTGCCCTCCGGGAATAGTAGCCAGGCGGACCCAGTCTTGGCCGTAGGCTTCGTACCAGGCCCTCAAGACCAGCAGCCAAACATCCGCGCCAGGTTCAAAAGTGTTCACATAGTGGCGCTGGGCTTCGTAGTCGTGATTATTCTGATTGCGTAAAACGACATCAAGCAAACTCAGACCTAGAAGATACACCTTCCCTTTGCCCACGGAATTCGTCAGCAAAGCGGCGCTCCCGTCGTCAAAATGGGCCAACACCTCAGCGCCAGCGTCAGGAACGTATCCGTTACTCCAGATAATTTCCGGAAAGTGATCGCTCCCAAGCTGAGTTTCGCGCTCCTCGGGGCGATTCAGATACTTCATGATGGGATCTTTTGTCCCGGAAAACGCCAAGTGATGACGTGTGCGCAAGGGAGCGAAACTGCGGAAACCGAACAGATTCTGCAGACCTCCCCAAAACACATTCTGGGAAAAGATAAATCCACCCTGGCGCACGAATGTGGTCAGCTGGTCGGCCTGGACCTGCGTAAAGGTGTGTGAATCAACACTCGGGTAGAGAATGACGAGGCGATGACCGAGGGCTTGGCTGAGATCGCGAGTAATGAAGAACGGAATGCCCATTTCTTTCAGAGAGTGGACGAGTGGAAGAGGATTCTCTGGATCAGGGCCGGGGTTGGTCCACAATACCGCGACTTGAAGCGGGAAAGATTCTGGAAACTGCTGGAACGGGTCAGTCTGTTGATGAACGATTTCGAGCAGTGGAACCTCTTTGGTCCGCAAAGCAGGTGTAGTTTCGGAAGCAAGCATCAACACCGCACCGCCTCCGCACAAAGCGGACACCAGAACAGCGACTGCTAGAGACTGTTTCAATCCGACGCCCTTAATCTGCTCAATGATCGTCTATTCAATGATCGCCCCTCGATGACCCTGCATGCAGTATGAGGCATGGAAAGAAAAAGCCGGAGAGCGAAAGGCTCGGACCCACAGTGCGAATTCAGCACTTGTTGGTCGGAAGAACGGCGCCGCCACGCTGCCGCAACGTGACGATTCATTGCTGACAAGTCGCGAGGGTAACTTTAGTTCGGAGTTGCACCAGAATAAGCGACTACACTTGAAGTTATGAGATATTACACGATCACGATGATGACCGGCTTTAGCACTTTCAAGTGCCCACTTTGCAAACACTCCGTCACGACACGGGATTTCAGCAGCCATAACGGCAACTGCCGCACCCAGGCGGCTAGGGCGATGAACGAGCACGCCGCGGCCACACACGGCCGCCCCATCCCTCTGTTGCCACGTGGTACGCAGGCATGGCACGCCCAGTAACGCTCATTCGGTTCAAAAGCAATCAAAGCCGGTGCGATATAACACCTGAAATGTATTGCACGATCCCCAGCCTTCTTGCGAGTCTCGCCGGCAATGCTCTTCGAGCTCACTTACCGATACCTATGGCGTCTGGGACTCATTGATGAAGGTCTATGGTGCAGACTTGTTGGTTGACTAGAAGGAAAGCTGAGGAGCCCGATTGCTCAGTGGCTACCTGATAGCGATCGAATGAGAATATTTAGTTACTGCGGTTCGTAGCCCATCCTCATGCGCTCTACTGTCTTAGAGTTTTAGCCACACGCAGACAGCCACGACTAAAGAGCCGAGTATGACTGCGACTAATTTAACCTTATAGTCGCGTGCTTTGTCCTTAGCGTCATCAATCTGCAACAGTGCTCGCTCGCGGGTTTTGTCGATGAGTTCATCGGAAGGATGTTCGACCCCTGTGTTGCGTAGCCACTGGGCATATCGTTCACGTTTGTCCGGGGTCATCGTTGTGCTGCTTTTCAAAGCGTTTCCTTTTCTTCAGCCTACAGAAGTCGTTCTGACCTGTCAGTGATGCAGGTTAGATCAAAGTGTGAACTTCCGTTGATTCGTCCGAAGTGTGGTTGGGTTTTTCGGCCAACGAGTATTCGGCACTTTCTGCGTTTCGGAATTGCTCGGCAACAAATTCCGGTAGTATCTGCTCCAATTTTTCTGACAGCCAGACCTGTAGTTCGGATTTGTGCTCCTGCGAAAGGGACACAAAACGAAGTCCGATATGGCCGGTTTTCATCCAGCAGATCGTCGCTGTCGCTAACACTGGTGCTTTGTGATCAGGCAAAGTGAACTCGACGCCGACCTCTTCGCCGGCAACCAGCGGAACGCCGGTGTTCAGAGCCATCCCGCCGCCGCTGATATTTACGCTGTTGCAAAGAATGTCGTGCCCGTTGTCTTTGCGAATGATGACCGGAGTAGAGACCGGACAGCGGTAATAGCGGCGCCGCTCCCTCAAGATGAGTCCATAGGCAGGCTTCAGCGTTTTTCGGATTGACTCCGCGGAAAGCGGCCTCTCGAAGACAAACTGCGACTTCTTGCGGAAAGCTGCTGTTCCAGCCGCCCCATTGTCGCCGATACCAAAAGTCACCGCCGTCCGGTTCGAAGGAGAGAGACGCACTTCGTCCAAAATCAGTCCGGACTGGTTGCCTAGTTTAAGATCAACGATAACGGCATCGAACTTTCGACGCTTTAACAGAAGTGCGGCGCTTTCCCCGTCCTGACAGGCATCGGGTGAAATCGACAATTCTCGCAGGGCGAGGCTGAATTGCTGAATAGTAACTGGATCGGCGGACACCAAGAGTGCAAGTCCTATGGACATAAGTGAAATACTCACCTCATTAGGTTTATTGTCGACATGATCGCCTGTCGGCTTATGCTCGGCCTGCGTTTCGGCGAGGTTGCTCCGCAGCTTGTCAGCAACTTTGTCAAACGCCAAAGGCTTGCTGAAGTAATAGCCTTGAATCTCGTCACACTGATGCCCGCGAAGGAATGACATCTGGGCTTCGTTTTCGACACCTTCGGCGATTACTTTGAGATGCAGACTTTTGGCCATGCTAATGATTGCGGCTGCGATCGCCGCGTCATCAGAATTCAGGGCTACATCCCGCACAAACACGCGGTCGATTTTGAGTTTGCTGACCCGAAACTGTCTCAAGTAGCTGAAGCTGGAATAACCAGTTCCGAAGTCGTCAATCGCCAGGGTCACCCCCATGGCCTTTAATTCTTGAACGACTGACAACATCAGATCCGCATTGGCCAGGAGCAGGCTTTCTGTCAGCTCCAGT
This sequence comes from Candidatus Sulfotelmatobacter sp., assembly GCA_049512915.1. Taxonomy (GTDB): domain Bacteria; phylum Acidobacteriota; class Terriglobia; order Terriglobales; family Acidobacteriaceae; genus Sulfotelmatobacter. The sequence continues at coordinate 50,521 of JBEKWP010000003.1, read as the reverse complement.
TCGAGGTATTGCGGGGCGAGACCAGTTTCATCGAGCACTCTTCGGATAAGCGCACAGAAGCCATCCTGACGGAACTGGACCACCGATATATTGACTGCTATCGTTACCGGAGGAAGACCTTGATCTTGCCACGCCCGGGCTTGAGAACAGGCAGTCCTGAGAACCCATTCGCCAATCGGCAGGATCAGACCGCTGTTTTCTGCAATTCCTATGAACTTATCGGGCGGCACAAGCCCTAATTCCGGATGCTCCCAACGGAGCAGCGCTTCCAGCCCGGTGATCCTTCCACTGGCGATATCCACCTGAGGCTGATAAACCAGAAAAAGTTGTTTTTTCTCGAGCGCCAGCCGCAATCTGTTCTCCAGAGTCAATCGCTCGAGGATTTGAGCATTCATGTCCGCTGTAAAAAATCTGAAGTTGTTACACCCATTGTCCTTGGCACTATACATAGCCGCGTCGGCATTCTTGATCAGCGTTTCGGGATCGGCTCCGTGTTCCGGAAAGATGCTGATGCCCACACTGCAACTAACATTGAAAATGTGCCCCTGAATGACGAATTCAGTGGTGATCGCATCCATGAGTCGTTCAGCCGCAACCGCTGCGTCGGGCACATCCTTTACATGAGTCAACAGAAGTAGAAATTCGTCCCCGCCTAGACGCGCGACGGTGTCTTGTTCCCGCGCCCACTTCTTGAGGCGCTCTGCGACTTCTTGCAGAAGGAGGTCGCCCACGGAGTGCCCGAGAGAGTCGTTGATGTCTTTGAACCTGTCAAGGTCAAAAAACAAAATCGCGAGTTTATGCTTTTGCCGTCGAGCGACAGCGAGTGCCCTGGCTAAGCGATCCTGAAGAAGAGTCCGATTGGGCAGTCCCGTCAGAGCATCGTAGTAGGCCAAATATTGAATCTGTTCTTCCGCGACCTTGCTGGCGGTGATGTCCATGGCAATCCCGGACATGCGAATCGCGCGCCCGGACCCATCGTAGAAGGCGCGTCCCTTGGCGGCTTGCCAGTGCACACTTCCATCCGGCCAAATCACGCGGAATTCCAAGCCGTACTCTCTCTTTTCCTTAATGGCCGCCTGGAATCCGTCTCCTATCATCTTCCGATCATCGGGATGAACGCTGTTCATCAACACCTGAAGGTTCGCAGCACTCTCGGGTCGCAAGCCTAGTAACTCTTTGCAGACATCTGACCAGATTTGCTTGTCTTTAATAACGTCCCAGTCCCAGAAACCTATCCTCGCCGCTTCCACCGCCATCCGCATGCGTTCATCGCTTCGTCGCAAATCAACTTCAACATCTTCTCGAGATATTACCTCCTGTCGGTAGCTTTCTTGAGCTCTCTGGCGCTTGTTGACCTCAAGTGATAGCTCCTGGTTGGCAATCACTAGCTCGCCGGTACGTTCCATCACCCTTTCTTCGAGACCGGCATTGAGCTGATTCACTTCCTTCTGCGCGTCATTTCGCGCGGCGATCTCATGAGCCGTCCGACTCGTCGCGAATAGCGCGATCAGGATGGCCAAAACCACGGCCAAACCAATCAGTAACGAAGCAAGGTGGCGTGCCTTGGCGCGGTCATCTTCAGCTCGTTTGATGGCCGCGTCCAGCTCTTTCTTCTGAAACTGCACGAACCTTTCCCAGGCCGCATGATATGCGTGTAACGCTGGCAGCGTTTCATTGATGACCACCGCTTCCGCTTCGTCGTGTTTCCGTTCATCGACCAGCAGATGGATCGCTCGCTCATAGCTCTCCTGATACGGTCGTCGTGCCTTTGCTACTTCAGATAGCAGCTGCCTTTCTTTCTCCGAGTCGCAGCGGCTCTCGCTTTCCGCGATTAGTTTCGCGATTTCCTCGCTATTCTGTGAACGGGCTGCCATCAGCGGCTCGACAAGTCGCCGATTCTCCACCAGGACGATTTCCATCACGATGCGGTTATTTTCATCCGAGAGTAGCATCGCTCTTCGTGCCAACTCCAAATCGGTCGCCTTACTTCCCGTGATGTTGGAAAGCGTGTCGTCGATTGTGTGCATCCGGTGCAGGCCCAATTGCCCAATGGCCAGTAAGATGGCAATTAGAACTGCGAATGCGCCGCCCAATCTCAGTGCGATTTGTTTGCTTTTCAGCAGCGCGAACTCCTAGCTGGTGGGTGCTCTCCGGCCCGGGCCACGGGTTCAAAGAAAACGTGCTCAAGGATTGCCGCGAGCGCCATAGGAACAGACTGGCTAGCTATGCCCGAGGAATGGCTATTGGAAACGGTACTCTTACCCTATCGAATTGCATAACACTGATGGTTCAGCACCCACTGCCCTCGATAACTCAAAGTCGGATAAGTAGGGGAGCGACGGGGCCGAGCGATGCACCAGCGATAAGCTGGGTCCCAAAAGCATTACGAGCGTGCGTGTGGCCTGCCAGTGTGATCTAAATCACAGTCGTTGTCATTACTAAAGGGGAAGAAAAGCGTGCTGTGCCGGTTACGGCGTCTATTCGATATCAGAGGGGCCAGCGAAGGTATGAATGTACTAATGCAGGAACTGCGACAGAAGTAAAGCACTTATAAGTCGTGATCCGGACAGCGCAGAACTCTGGAGTGCGTGAAGTAGGCGCGAGGACCCGGGATAAATATCATCTGCGCCGCCACAGGAGAGTCTTTGTTCGCCTTTCGTAACTTTAACTTTCCTGTGATTGTTCTCACACTGAACTCCTCTTATGTTTCGAATGAGTTGGAGTTGTCTTGAATAGCAAAACCAATAGTCGACGCCGCGCCAAGCCGATGCGGCAGGTTGAAACGCGCGAGTGGTGGCTCTGGGGATTTGCCGTCACCGTCACGTTGGTGCTCACCGCCGGCATCGTCTCCTTGACATTATCCGGCACTCACTTTTTACATAATACAGAGTGGTTTGATCTGAAGGAGTGGGTACGCGGGCTGGCATGCCTGGTGCTTCTCTTCGACGTTTATACGATCTATCAGCAGCTTCAACTGCAGCGAATCCGTCGTGAACTCACCGACCGTAATCAGCTGTTTGAGGTCATCACCGAGAATGCGGCCGACATGATTGCCGTGGTTGATTGCGCTGGAAATCGGCTTTACAACAGCCCCGCCTATCAGAGGGTGCTCGGGTATTCGGCGGAGGAATTGAAATTGACTTCGTCGATCGAGCAGATTCATCCCGAGGATCGGCAGCGGGTTCTAGACGCTGCGGAGAAGGCAAGACTCACAGGGCAAGGGGAACTACTTGAATACCGGATGCGCCACAGCGACGGGACGTGGCGCATTCTGGAATCGGTCGCCACCGCGATTCAGAACGACGAGGGTAAGGCCGAGAGACTCGTCATCGTCAATCGTGATATTACGGAGCGCAAACGAGCCGAAGAGATGCTCGCGCACAACGCTTTGCATGACATTCTGACCAACTTGCCGAACCGCACCCTGTTTCTGGATCGTGTGCGACATGTGCTTACACTCTCGCGTCGGCACATCAGCTATAAGTTTGCCGTGATGTTTATCGATATCGACGGATTCAAGGTCTTCAACGACAGCTTGGGTCATGCGGCCGGAGACGCCCTGATCGTGCAAATTGCCCAACGTTTGGCTGCTTCGATTCGGGGTGTCGATACCCTTTCACGCTCGGTTGTGACGCAAGGGCCAAACCCTGTTGCAAGTGAAGCGAGTCTTGCAAGGGTGGGCGGCGATGAATTCACCATTCTGTTGGAGGGCATTAGAGATTGCGGCGATGCCATTCGAGTCGCCGAGCGTCTTCAGGAAAGACTGTGCATTCCTTTTGAGGTGGAAGGACAAGAGGTGGTAACGACTGCAAGCATCGGGATCGCCTTCTGCGCGACCTCGTACCTCCATTCAGAAGATTTGGTGCGTGATGCCGAGATAGCGATGTATCGAGCCAAGCGGAACGGCAAAGCGCGCTGCCAGGTCTTCGATACCGCGATGCACACCTCGGCCGTCAAAAGGTTGCGCCTCGAAACTGACCTGCGCCGAGCCCTGGAGCAGGGCGAATTTCGAGTGCACTATCAGCCCATTGTGTCGCTGCAGACCGGAAAGATTGCGGGATTCGAGGCGCTCAGCAGATGGCAGCGCCCCGAAGGACTCCTATCCCCCGCCCATTTCATCCAGATCGCTGAAGAGACCGGGATCATCCTCCCGATGAACCGCCTGTTGCTGCGCGAAGCCTGCCAACAGCTTCGGCAATGGCACATTCAATTTCCTTGCGATCCGCCGCTGACCATGAGCGTGAACGTCACTCCCAAAGAATTTGCGCAGCCAGACTTGGCGGATCAGATCGGCGCCATTCTGGGCGAAGTTGGAATCGACCCGAGCTGCGTCCACGTCGAGATCACAGAAACCATAGCGATGGCAGATCCGGAGAGATCGAGCCTGGTTCTCTCGGAACTGAGGGCGTTGGGAGTTCACCTCAGCATTGACGATTTCGGAACTGGATATTCTTCCCTGAGCCGACTCCAAGGATTGCCGGTGGACACTCTGAAAATTGATCGCGCCTTCATTGCTAAGATGGATACTGACAGTGAAACTAGCGAGATCGTGCGCATCATCATTATGCTAGCTCACAGCCTTGGTCTGAAAGTCGTAGCCGAGGGCGCTGAAACTCTTGAGCAGGTTACCCTGCTCAAGGAACTGAACTGCGAACTCGTGCAAGGGTATTTCTTCGCCCGCCCCGGAGACCATGCCGAAGCCCAAGCACTGTTGGGAAAGCCCATGCAATTGAAGCTCGGCCAGTCACTTAAAGCACTATCGAAATGATTGAGGTGAGGCTGAGCCCTTTTCGGGCAGTGGGCCGCTGACTGCATCTCCGCAGCAGTTTTCAATCGTGGATGGACTTCATCGCAGGATAGATGCGGCGATACGACGCATAGGCCTTCTCCATAACCAATGAGTCTTCGGAATTCGGGTGGGTGGTTCTGGCAGGGCGCACTATAGCTTCGCAGGCTGCGTCAACCGACGGCCAGGCCTTCACGCCGACTGCCGCCAGGATCGCGGCTCCATAGGCAGCGCCTTCTTCCGCTTCGACGGTCTCGACTTGCTGTCTATAAATGTCGGCCTGGATCTGCCGCCAAAGCGCTGACCTGGCACCACCCCCGCCCAGACGGATCGCCTTCACTGGAACTGCGATTTCCTGAAAGATCGTCAGAGTATCGCACAAGCTAAAAGCGACTCCTTCCAGGATCGCGCGAATTACGTGGCCTCGCGTATGAGATGCCGTCAAGCCAACCAGCACGGCGCGGGCGGTTGGGTCGAGGTAAGGAGTGCGCTCGCCCATCAGGTAGGGAGCCCACAGCAGGCCGTCGCACGCGGGAGGAGCCGTCGCCGCCTCGCTGGTGAGTTCCTCGTAAGACTCAAGTTGACCGTTCGCACTCACGCCGAACTGGTCCCGGAACCAACGAAGCGAAAGTCCTGCCGCTTGGGTCACACCCATCACCAGCCAACGCCCGGGAACAGCGTGGCAAAACGTGTGCAGTCGTCCTCCGGGGTCAAGGGCTGGACCGCCAGTTGCAGCGAGAACTACACCCGAGGTTCCGATGGTGGCGCTGACACTTCCTGGCGAAACGACACCCATGCCAAGCGAGCCTGCCGCTTGATCTCCGGCACCGGCCACGACCGGGGTTCCGCTCCGCAGGCCGGTGGCTGCGGCGCCGGCAGCCGAGATTCGTCCGCAGATTTCCGGCGACTCATATACGTTGGGCAAAAGTGACTCGTCGATTTGAACCAGCTCCAACATCTCCTTCGACCAGCGGCGGCGAGCAATGTCGAGAAGCAGAGTGCCGGATGCATCCGCCATGTCGGTGGCGCGCTCGCCCGTCAACTCAAACCTTACATAGTCTTTGGGGAGCATGAGCGAGCGAACCTTGCTCCAATTTTCGGGCTCGTTCTCCCGGACCCACATGCACTTGGTCAGCGTGAAGTTGGCCAGGGCCGGGTTGCATGTGAGTTGGATGAGGCGTTCGGCGCCGATTTGGGTGGTCAGATCCTTCGCCTGTCTCTCAGTCCTGACGTCGCACCAGATCAGTGCGGGCCGTACCACGCGTGCTTGCTCGTCGAGCAGGACCGCGCCGTGCATTTGTCCCGACAAGCCAACACACGCAATCTGGTCCGCGCGCAGATGGCCTTGTGCCAGAGCCTTGGGCACGGCCACGCGGCAGGCTCGCCACCACTCACCTGGGTCTTGCTCTGCCCAGCCGATTTGCGGCGAGGCAAAGGGCTGGTGCTCTTCCGTCGCGGAGGCAACCACGTGGCCTCCTTCGTCGATGACGAGCGCGCGCGTGCCTCCCGTGCCTACGTCGATTCCCAGGAAGTGCATATCCACTGTCGCTTTGCACGCAACGTAAAGAACGAATGCTCGCCAGCCTCAGCTCGGCTACTGGGGCTCCGTGATCCGGAGCGTTTGATTCTCCTCGATCCCAGTGGTCAGCACTTGTTTACGCCTCGAAGGCCAGTCGACTTCCACCCGGTCAATCTTGAGAGCGTCTCCCAGGCCGAAGTAGAGCGGCAGAACGCTCTGAGCCAGGTAGCCGGACTTGCCATCATTGTACTTGGTGTAAGTTTGCCCGCCAGAGCGCACCCGAACGGTTGCGCCGAGTCCGTTACGATTTGAACTGGTGCCCACCAGGACGATCTTGAGCCAGTGAATCTGTTTGCGCTGCGCCAGGTCGCTCACCAACACTTGCGGCTCGGAATTGAAATCGTTGGTGACGATATCGAGATCTCCGTCGTTGTCGAGATCGAATATGACCGATGATCGGCTGGAGCGCGGCGCCATCACGATGGATTTGCCGGTCTCGCCGACACAAACCTTGCTATCCAGTTTCTCCTGCGCCTGTCTCTCTTGCGGGTCGGAGCAATCGATCTCAAACCACGGCGTGTAGAGGTTCTTGCGCGGTTCAACTCCGAGCACGAACTCCGCATCCAGGAATTTCTTTCCGTGGTCGTTCAATAAGAGCGAGTTAATGCCGTAGCGGTAGGGATAACTCATCCCGGATGCAATGAAAATGTCATCCCACCCATCGGCGTTGAGGTCACCGACGCTTGGCCCCCAAGGCCAGTAGGTTTCGACGCCCATGCGATCGGAAACTTCTTCGAACTTCCCGTCACCGAGGTTGTGGTAGAGGGCATTTCCCCAGATGAAATCGGATTTGGTGCCCTGGATGTAAGAATCTGTCCAAGCAATGTTAGATTTCAGCTTTTCATTCTCCGGCCCGGGTTCCTGGCTCATGTCAGAGTGCATGTCGACGATGAAAAGATCCATGCGGCCGTCATTGTCGTAGTCGAAGAATTTGATTCCCATGGCGCCCCACGGAGTCTTGGGGAAATACTGTTCCGTCTTCTCAACAAACTTCTTGCCGCCCTCGTTCTCGTAATAGTGGCTGTGACCCTGCATGTTAAGAAAGAAGATATCGGGCCAGCCATCGCCGTTCACGTCGCTAAAGCTGGCCTCGCCGCACCACCCGTGCGGGTTTAACCCCACTTCGGCAGTAACGTCCTTGAACCGGTGGCGCCCCATGTTCTTGTAGAGAACGGGATATTCGTAACGGTCTGGGTGCAGGTGGCCATCAAAGGCGTTGGGTATGCCGACGTACTCGCCATCCGGCCCTTTTTCGTCGTAGGTGTACTTGCCGACATTGCAGACCAGAAGGTCGACCAGACCATCGTTATCGTAGTCGAAGAAAAATGCTCCGGAAGAGTGAGCGACAAGGCCCAGGCCGGCTTCCTGGGTAATATCCTTGAAATGGCCGTGGCCGTCGTTCTTGAACAAAACGTTGCCGCCGCGGACCGTGGTAACGAACAGATCCTGGCTGCCGTCGTTGTCGATGTCGGCGAAAGCGGCACCCACGCTGATCCGGTCTGGCAATCCGACGCCTGCTTCCTGGGTGATGTTTCTGAATTTGCCGCCGCCGAGGTTTTTCCAGAGTTCGTTTCCACCGACCTGATTGGCGAAGTAGATGTCGTAGAGGCCGTCGCCGTCCACGTCAGCAACTGCGACGGCGCTGCCGTGATCATAGTGGCCCATCCGCATGTGTTTGGTGATGTCATCGACGGCGTGGTAGGTAAAGGTGATCCCGCTCTCTTTAAGCTTGTCGGTGAATTGAAATTGATGAAAGACGTTAAATTGCCTAGCCGCCTCGAGTTGGGCCTTCTTCCGGGCAGCAAGGGAATCTCTTCCCATATCGTCTTCCGGATAGCGGGATCGGATGGGGGAATCGGTCGCCGCAACTATTAGAACGAGAATCCCAATCGATAGCAACGCGACGGCACTTTTGAGCAAACGCTTTCTCTTGCAGTCCATGTGATCCTCCATCCTGACCGGTTGTAGTTCGGCCCGCGCCGGCGGCCCAGCGTGGAATTGAAGTTGAAGGCTTCGTTCATTCGAACGAAAAGAACATTGCGGGTGACGCCAGGGCGTAAACAAGATAGCAGAAGTGGTCGATGGTTGCGCGGGGTAGAGCCGAAAAACGAATCCGAAGCCGGGGTTATGAATCTGGCGAGGTAGGGCGAAGACCAGTCTCATGGGACTGGCGCTAAGACACCACAACTTCGCTGGGTTGGGCGGGTAAACATTTTCCCGCCGTTCCCGCGCCGCAGGCGAGAGATAATAGCGGGCATGAGTTTGCTCATCCGGCTTGGGATCCTGGTAGCCGTGCTTTCCCCGTACTCTTGTATTGTTGCTCAGGCCACAGCCGACCAGATCGCACCCATTAGTTCTGCGTTACGAGCGGGGCAATACGACGACGCACTGAAACTTCTGCAAGGGGAACTGGAGCGGAGCCCCCAGAGTCCGCAACTATGGACGCTGCGCGGTGTGGCCAATTCTGGCAAAGGAGATAAAAGAGAAGCGCTGGGTGCCTTCCGCCACGCCCTGAGTATTTCGCCGGATTATCTACCCGCGCTGGAAGGAGCCGCGCAGATCGAGTACGAGAGTGGTGGCAAGGACGCGGCTACGCTGTTGGGACATGTCCTCAAGCTCCGTCCTCAGGACCCGACCAGCCACGCCATGCTGGCAGTATTGGCCTACCGGCGCGGAGACTGCGCCACCGCGGTTCGGCACTTCGAGCAGAGCGGTTCGCTACTCGATTCCCAACCCGGAGCATTACAGGAATATGGGGAGTGCCTGGTGAACCTGAAGGAAACGGAAAAGGCGATTACGATATTCAGTCGCGCGCTGGCTCAGTCGAATGCCGATACTGGGGTCCGCTATCGGCTTGCATCCGTGCAGATGATGGCGCAGCATCCTAAGGACGCAATCGCGATCTTGCAGCCATTGCTGCAAGCAAACACGCCGGATGCCGATATTCTCGAACTGGCAGCGTCCGCCTACGAAGCCGATGAAAATACTCCAGAGGCAGTCCGTATCCTTCGCCAGGCGATTGTGTCGGATCCTCACAATGTCAACCTCTACGTGGACTTTGCCAACATTTCTCTTGACCATCAGTCGTATCAGGTCGGGGTGGATATGATCAATGCCGGCCTCCATGCAGAACCGAAGTCAGCGCCGCTTTATGTGACGCGAGGCGTCCTCTACGTGCAGCTAGGGCAATTTGATAAAGCAGAGGCGGATTTCCAGGAGGCCGATACTCTTGATCCCCGGCAGTCCATCGGATCGGCGGCAGAGGGTTTGGCTGCCGAGCAAGAGAACGATCCCGAACGGGCCCTCGCGACCGTCCGGGAAAAGCTGGCGAAAACGCCCAAGGATGCGTTCCTCCTGTATTTACAGGCGGAAATTCTTGCGCAGAAGGGTCCCGATCCAGGTACAGCGGAATTTCGCGAAGCCATGGAGTCCGCCAAGAAGGCGATTGCGCTTCGCCCATCTTTAGGCCCCGCTCGCGACATTATGGCTAAGCTTTATCTGCAGGCGGGGGAGAACGAAGCAGCGATCGTACAAAGCCGCAGAGCCTTGGTCTCAGACCCCAAGGACCAGACGGCGCTCTATCATCTAATTCAGGCGTCGCGCAGAAGCGGGCGAACCGCAGATATTCCCAACTTGCTCAAGCGTCTGGCCGATCTCCGGATGGAAGGAACCAAAGAGGAAGCCATACACAATCGTTACAAGCTGGTCGAAGCGAAATCCCCGGCGGCGGAGAAGCAGCAACCGTGACTTTTACCCGCCGCGACTTTGTGCGACTTTCCCTCGGTTCGGCAGCCTTCGCGGCAGCTCCACGGCTCGTGGGGCAAGGGGTTGCCGAGCACACGGTCAAACCGATAGCCCGGCCGGCGCCGTCGGGCCGCCCTTTCTACGCGCATTTTGTGGACGTCGCGGCCGCAGCGGGTTTGCATGCTCCGGTGGTATACGGCGGTGTGGAAAGCAAGAAATATATTCTGGAAGCTACCGGTTGTGGATGTGCCTTCCTTGACTACGACAACGACGGTTGGATGGACATTTTCTTGTTGTCGGGCACGCGCTTAACAGGAGATCCGCCTGATGCCACGAACCGTCTTTACAAGAACAATCGCGACGGCACTTTTTCGGATGTCACGGAGAAGGCTGGGCTGAAGGCCGTGGGATGGGCGTCTGGCGTCTGCATCGGCGACTACAACAACGACGGATTCGAAGACATCTTTTGTACCTACTTCGGACAAAACCGCCTCTATCGCAACAACGGCGATGGAACATTTACCGATGTCACCAAGGCTGCCGGCCTTTGGAACGATCAGCCACGTTGGGGGGCGGGCTGCAGTTTTCTGGACTACGACCGGGATGGGCACCTCGATCTCTTCGTCTCGAACTACGTACGCTTTTCTCTCGAGTATGCCCCAGTGCCGGGAGAGAACGTGAATTGCAACTGGAAAGGCGTCCCGGTTGAGTGCGGACCGCGCGGATTGCCCACGGGAAGACATTCGCTATACCACAACAACGGTGACGGCACGTTCACGGACGTGAGTCAGAAGGCTGGCATCGCGAGTTCAACCGAATGCTACGGAATGACGGTGGTCGCCGCAGATTTCGACGAGGATGGGTGGACGGACATCTTTGTCGCATGCGATTCAACCCCCAGTTTGCTCTTCATGAATAACCATGATGGAACGTTCCGCGAAGAAGGTGTGCAGCGCGGGGTGGCGCTCAGCGACGACGGCATGGAGCAGGCCGGAATGGGCGTGGGGGTGGGCGACTACGATCTCGACGGCCACCTGGACTTGTTCAAGACTCACTTTGCCGAAGATGCCAACGGCCTTTATCACAACGACGGCAAGGGAAACTTCGATGATATGACGCGATCTTCGCGTCTTGCCGTCGAAACGCGTTACATCTGCTGGGGTGCGGGCATCATCGATCTCGACAACGACGGCTACCCGGACCTGTTCATGGTCACGGGCAATGTGTATCCGGAAGTCGAGCGCAAGCTGCCTCAATATGCCAACAAGACACCGCGCGCGGTTTTTCGCAATCTGGGCAATCGCACATTCGAAGAACTGGGAGAAGAGGCTGGGCCCGGCGTGACCGATGCTCATTGCAGCCGCGGTTGCGCGTTCGGAGACTTCGACAATGACGGAGATCTCGACATTCTGATTGTGAACTTGAATGAACCTCCCTCCCTGTTGCGGAATGACATGAAGCAGAAACAAAACTGGATCAAGGTCAAGCTCGAGGGAGTCAAGTCAAACCGAAGCGCAATTGGAGCGCGGGTGTTAGCGCATTATGGCGGCAAGGTGCAAGCGCAGACCGTGCTGAGTCAATCCAGTTTTTATTCGTGTAGCGATTCCCGCCTGCATTTTGGTCTGGGAGGATTTGCTTCGGTCGACCTCGACATCTACTGGCCCAACGGTCTGCACGAACTATACAAGAATGTTCCCGCGAACCAACTCATCACGTTGCGCGAGGGATCTGGAATCGTGAGCAACAAAGGGTGGACCCGAGGCTGAAAGTCGAATCGTCGGGACGAGGTAGTGGATTGGCTCCGCGGTTGCTTCGACTTTAGGACTTCAGCAAGACGTAGGTGCTGTAGCTTTCCTTGTCGATATTCATAAACGGCCGCATGGTCACGCTGCTTCCGTCGGACGAACTTGCCAGCCAATCTCCCTTGGCATTGTTTGCCGGTTTAGCCTGTAGCAAGGCACCTTTTTCGAAGCTGGGCTGAGAATCCGCTACAGCAAAGAGCACCAGGGGACCTTGCATCAAAGCGACGAAGTTCGGATGATTTGCATCCACAGCTTCAAGCCGCAACGGCATCGGCAGTTCGAGCTCGACGCGATCGCCATCTTTCCAGGTGCGCCGGATAGCAGCAAACGTTCCGGGTTGTAAAGGATCGGACACTCGGTTGCCGTTGACCGAGAGCATCGGTTCCGGCGCTGCCCAACCGGGAATGCGGACATAGATCGTATAGTCCATGGGCTGCGAACCTGACACCTGGATCTGGATTTTATTGTCGAACGGATATTTGGTCTCCTGCTTCAGTGCGTAGCGCCCGCCGGCGTCATTCCACTGCACCCTGGATGGCGTGAAGAGATTTACATATACGCCGTCCGCGGAACGCAGATAGGTGCTGATGTGGTAGTCCGCGGCAAGTTGCGGGAAGGTTCCCGAGCAGCAGGGCCACTTCTGTTCGTACCAAACTTTCTTGCCGGTCTTGTTGTAGTCCGAGTAGTAGAACGAGGTTCCGTCGGCCTGAATCGGCCACGCGCCGAGGATCGTGTTGTAAAGCACCCGTTCCATGCTGTCGCCGTATCGCGACTCTTTGGTCGCCCGAAGCAGATAGCGCGTGATCTTAAAGTGACCATAAGCGCCGCACGGTGTTTCAAAGCTGGCGTGAGTGGACGCAAGACTGTCACCCAACTGACCGCGTTGCGGTTCTCCAAACGCTTCGTCAGGACCCCAGCCTCCGGTAGCAAAGCTTTGCGTGGTCAGCAGCATCTCGAACCCGTTCTTCGCCGCCCGCAGATGCTTCTCGCTCCCCAGCGTGATGTAGCCCTGCATGGCGGAACTGAAGGCATTCACATGACTATAGGCGTGTTCGAAGGGCAACACGTTATTGCCCTGGGAAAGCGGATCGAAGTAGGTGTCATCCTCGAGATATCTTTTCGCCATGTCGCGATAGAAGGTGTCGCCGCTGCGCTGATACGCGAGGAAAAGATTTTCCGGCAGCGTGTAAGTCTCGTCCCAGGTGTAGGACGTATCTTTATGCGGGCGGGAACGTTGTTCTTGCCGTGAGAGAGCTTTCTCGGGCAGATAGGCGACGATGGCATGAGTGAGCTTTTCGTGAACATCCATTGCCATGGGATCATGGGCGAACTCGTGCGCGTCAATCAGTCCGCAGGAGAGCTTGTCATAGGTGTAAGCCGGGAGCCGATAATCCACGAAGAATTTGGCTTTGGGATCAAGCGTTTCGGCATAGCCTTTTACCAGGCGATTGATCTTCGCCCGAGTGGGCTCCGATCCCGTGACCGCGTAGGCCCGGGCAAGTCCAGAAAGATATTGTCCAAAGCTATGGCCTGGGATAAAGGCGTGAAAATCATTGCGCACCAGGCTGAAGCCGGTGCCGTCGTACCAGCCGCCCATGTCTTTACCTGGGGCAGGCAATCCGGCGTTCTGTCGAAAAACTTTCAGAAGGCGATCATCTTCGAGGTTCAGGAAGCGGGCGTGGTTCTCCTCGAACTGCCGTTTCATCGGTCCGTCGAACAGCTCGACTTCAGAATAAGCAAAGGTCGTGATTGGAGTATGAATCGCGATCGCGCCTCGATCAACCACAGCCCCTCGATCAGCGACATCCCAAGCGGGTAGAACGCGAGCGGCGTAGGAGGCTGCGGTGGTAGCAGTGGCGGTCTTGAGAAACGCTCTCCGGCTGATAGGGAAATCCATGCGGGGTCTCCTGCGCGACGAGGAATGGCGATAGCAAACGTTTACCGCCACCAGCTTCGCCCTTGCGTCGAACATTTGTCAACTGCTTTCTGGATCGCGTTCCAGCGGTAGGCTCGGCTGCCAGTCCGTGAAATCGCTTGCTCGCAGCGCGGAAAAATCGAGTTTGGCCGCTGCCGGAAAAATTCAGGAACTCAGACCACTCTCGCCCGTCCGGTGGAAATCTCGTCTTCGGCAAACTGACACCTCAGAAGTGTGTTGATTGACGAAGTGTCGGCGGAAGATCGCCGGCGCCTGGAAGCCCAAACAGCCTCTCGGTAGCCGCACCCCAGGGTGCCTGTGCGTAGTGCGCGAAGGGAACATTGTAAGATTGGACTCTCACATAAACCAATGATTATAAGTAACATCCAAGCGATTCTCGACGGCTAGAGGGCACGGCATGGTGGGTCGAGGGAGCCCGCTGAGCTGCTTCTGGAATCTTCTCAGTATGCGTCGGCGTACGTGGCTGCGCTCGGGGCCCGATGGTACCAAGTTCGCCATGAGGTTTTTGCAAACGCAGCGAAAAAGCCGTCAAGAAACTCCTTGACAGTCAGCACCTCATGGCGATATAACCTGTTTCGATTAGTTGAGAAATCGTTTACTTGAATACTTTCCTTGAAGACTCGCACCGCGAAGTGGGAGGAAACTAGTGACTAATAAGGAGTCCCGCCTTTCCCTGCGTCTGTGGTCCCTTCTCATTGTGTTGCTTTTCTCTTTGCCCGCGTTTGCCCAGTACAGCGGCAACGTGCAGGGTGTCGTTTCTGATCCGGCAGGCGCCGCGATCAACGGCGCTTCGGTCCAATTGCGTAATGCCGATACCGGAGTGACAACTACGGTCACCACGAGAGATTCTGGCAACTACCGTTTCAGCAGCCTTCCTCCTGGCGATTACGTGCTGACGGCGGAGGCCAAAGGCTTCAGAAAGACCGAGTCCAGTTTTACGCTCAGCACTTCTGAAACCGAGGGTATCAATCTTGCCCTGCCGCTCGCGGCGACTCAGCAAACCGTAACGGTCGAGGTTACGCCCCCTACGGTTGACACCGACGACAGCCGGTTGCAGGCAACCCTGTCATCCGAAACCGTTCGGGACCTGCCTTCTGCGAATCGGAATCTTTGGGATATCCTGGCCGTCACCCCCGGCGTGGTAGGCGTGGGCACGCGCCTTGCGGGCGAAGCTCCCGGTGGCCTTCCCGACAACTTTGGAACCCAGACCCCTCAAATTAGCGCCAACGGACGCAGCTACACCGGCAACGTAGTCATGGTTGACGGTATGAATGTCACCAGCCCCGTCCAGAATGGCAATATCATCCTTGCCCCCATCCCGGACGCCGTGCAGGAAGCCTCGCTGCAGACCAACTCATGGTCCGCGGAAGATAATCTTGGCAGCTCGATCCTGATCCAGGTGACTACGAAGTCAGGGACCAATCAATTTCACGGCACCGGCAGTTTGTTTTTCGCCAACCAGGATTTGCAGGCGACGCCGGACTTTGTCACCGGGGCAGTTTTGCCTTATGCCCGCAAAGATCTCGTAGGCACACTCGGAGGTCCGATCCGCAAGGGCAAGACATTCTTTTTCGCCGATTTCGAAAAGCTCTGGTCGACCGTCCCCGGTGCAACTGGGCAACAGCTCTTTGAAGACCCGGCGTTCGTACAATGGGCGGAAACGAATTATCCCAACACGGTCGGAACGCAGGTTCTCGCCGGCTGGCCCGCCAGTAATCTGTTTGGCGGGGTTCTCGCGACAATCGGTGGCTTGCCAGCAACGGCTCAGAACTATCTTCCCGCGGGATTGTGTGGGACCACCGGCGCGCCTCCCTGTGACCTCGATATGGTGGATACTGGCAGTTTCAACGCCGCCGAATACTACAACGCCCTGCAATATAACTTCCGGGTCGACCAGTACTTCACCGATAGGGATCGCCTCTACTTGAGCTACTACAATGACTCGTTCGACCAGCAACAGAAGTCGCCGAGGCCGCGGTTGGGTGCGCTGGATATTATGAGAAATCGGTATGCGCAAATCGACTTTACGCATACTTTTAGCCCCAGTCTTCTGTGGGAATCCAGCTTTGCTTTCGCCAGTGTCGGCGGGGCGAATGGTCAGGACGCCAACTTGGCTGTGCCGAACGTCAGCGTCGCGGGCAATCTCACGGGTTGGTCGGTCGGCGGGGGATGGGGCCCGGGCGAGTACCGAGGCCCGATGTACAACTGGCGCTCGGTCCTGAGCTGGGTGCACGGCAAGCACACTGTGAAGTTCGGCTATGACGGTGCAAAGGGTATCGAGCACGGTGATTTCACGCCGGACAACGTCCGTCCAGGTTTCACATTCAATAACCTCCTTACTCTGGTACAGGACAGTGTTTTCCAGGAGTCAGTGGGCGCTTACAATCCGCTCACGGGCTTGGCTGGAACTGTGATATTCGGTGGCCAGGAAAATCCCTTCGGCTTTTTTGCGGAAGACGACTGGAAAGCAAAATCGAATCTTTCAGTCACGCTTTCCATTCGCTGGGACGATTTCACGAACCACATTCCCTGGGGAAACAGCAACTTCCAGTTCAGCGCTCTGAACCTGGGAACGGCCGGCACCTTCAATGAACAGGTTCAATACGCCACTGTAGGCATAGTGCCTGCCGTATTTGCCAATTCGATGAAGAATATCTTTAGCCCGCGGATCGGCTTCGCTTGGGATCCAACGAAGACTGGCAAGTGGGCTGTGCGCGGTGGAGTCGGCGTTTATCACGACTGGATCGCGATGGGCCAGACCATCGACCAAACTCGCAACAATCCCCCCGGGGTGTTGAGCGAGACGTTCACCGACGTCGCACCGACCGTAAATGGCGTGCCGGGTCAACCGCTGGGCAACTACTTTAGCATCGCTCCTTCCGGCAGCTACCCTTGGGGGTTTGTCCTGCCGCCGATTCCAGCAGGTTCTCTGAATGCTGCTGGCGGGATTGCGGGAGTGCCGACCAATGTCGACTCGCTTGATCGAAATATGAAGGCGCCTTTGGCCGTAAACTATGTCATCGGCGTAGAGCACCAGTTGCCACTCAACCTGGTGGCAGGCGCCAACTACTCAGGTTCGCGCAGCTATAACGGCCTGACCGGCGCTGACGTGAACCGCCTGCCCGGTGACGTTTCCTTCTCGGGGGCCGCAGGCAGTGTGGTGGAAGCTTTCAGCCGTCCGAATCCCAACTTCGGTGCCATCACCTACGTCAACAATGCCAATCAGGCGACCTACAACGCGGTTATTCTCACGCTTCGTGGAAGGGCGGGTCACCGGGGGAGCTTCCAGGGCTCGTATACCCTCTCCCACGCCAAAGACTATCCAGAGGCGAATACTCGGTTCGATCAGGACGGACAAGATGGCGGTGCGAACATCCCCGATCAGAATGCGTATTTTAACTATTATGGGGATGCCAATTACGATGTGCGGCAGAGGTTCTCGTTTTCTGGCGTGTACACGTTGCCTGGACTGAAGAGCGGCATCGGAAGGGTATTGACCGGCGGCTGGGAAGCGTCCACGATTATCGCGGTTCAGACGGGCACGCCGTTCTGGCCGATCGACAACCGTCCGCCCGACGTAATGTGCGCGGAGGGAGGTGTTGGAGGTACCCCGACTCCGTGTTCCAGCGCTACTGCTGGGAGCCCCGTAATTACTCCGAACGTAATTGCGCCCGACAGCGGAGACTACAACCTTGACGGGCTCGACTATGACATCCCGAACGCGGCCACGCAAAATTTCACCGGGTCGCACAGCCGCTCGTCCTACATCAATGGACTGTTTACAGCTGCTGACTTTCCGCAGCCCGCTCAAGGAACGGAAGGCACTGAGCCGCGTAACATCTACCGCAACCCCGGCATGTTCCAGTGGGATGCGAGCGTGCTGAAAAACAACCGCTTGCCCTGGCTGGGTGAGCAGGGCAACCTGCAACTCCGCTTTGACTTTCTCAATGTTTTGAATCATGGCAACTTGGGTACGGTGGATCCCAACATGGCCGATGGAACCTTCGGCAAAGTCACCAGCACGCTCAATCCGTACGACGCGAGAAAGATTGAGCTGGGTTTAAGGGTATCTTTCTAACTGTGCTTGAGAAAACATTTTGCGGCGAGCCAGGCGAAAAGTCTGGCTCGCTATTTTTTTCTGGCGAGCCGCGCTACATTGTTCTCCGGAGTACTCCGGCTGTAATCTCGACTTTAAGTTCTTGCGGCTGCGGGCGTGCTTACTGCGTCGCAGACGCGTCCGGGCATGTTAGGGGGTAAGGGTCATCCAATCAGGGATCGCATGAATCGATTTTCTTCCTCCAGACGCCGGTTCTTGAAGCAGGCCGCCAATGCGGGCGTGGCCTGTTCCACCACGGCGTTTATCCCCGCTATCGCGCGTGGACTTGTGGCCGAAAGCCGAGGTCAGATGGCTCCATCATCGGCGACAACTGCCGCCAAGGTTTACGTCGACACCCGGCGAACAATCGCGCCGCTCGACCGCAAGCTGTTCGGCTCCTTCCTGGAGCATGTGGGACGCGCCATCTACGAAGGCGTCTACGAGCCTGGATCGAAGCTTTCCGATGCCAGTGGATTTCGCAAGGATGTGCTGAACGAAATCCGCCATCTTGGAGTTCCGATCATTCGCTATCCGGGAGGGAATTTTGTCTCGGGATACAACTGGCTGGATGGCGTTGGACCGAAGCAAAACCGGCCGCGCACGCTTGACAAGGCATGGGACACCATCGAGTCGAACCAGTTCGGCACCAACGAGTTTCTTGCCTGGTGCAAAGCCGCAGGCACCCAGCCGCTGATGGGGCTGAATCTTGGGACGGGAACGCCGGAAGAAGCCGCTGCTCTGGTGGAATACTGCAACATCGACAAGGGCACCAAATGGAGCGAACTGCGGCGGCAGCACGGCGTGGCCGATCCCTGGAAGGTCGACCACTGGTGCCTGGGCAACGAAATGGACGGCCCCTGGCAGATCGGGCACATGCTGGCGACGGAATATGGCCTGAAGGCTGCGGATGCAGCCCGGCAGATGCGGGACGTCGATCCCTCGCTCAAGCTCATCGCCTGCGGGTCCAGCGGACCCTTCATGCCCACGTACCTGGAATGGGATCGCGAGGTGCTCGAGCAATGCTACGACTATGTCGATGGACTGTCGCTTCATCGCTACTTTGGCAACAATGAGCGCGACACGGGCGGAGACACTTCGAAATATCTCGCCATGAATCTGAGCATGGAGCGTCAGATTGCCGAGACGGTTGCCGTCTGCGATCTGGTGCGAGGGCACAAAAGGTCGCCTAAGAAGCTGTGGCTTTCTTTCGACGAATGGAACGTTTGGTATCGCACCACCAAAGGCGATGCTGTCGACGGCCACCGGCAGGAAGCGCCGCATCTGCTGGAAGAAGTCTACAACCTGGAAGACGCTCTTCTGGTTGGGGGACTCGTTAACTCCCTCTTGCGCAATGCAGATCGAGTGAAGCTCGCTTGCCTCGCCCAGTTGATCAACGTGATTGCTCCGATCATGACGGACGCGAACGGTTTGTTCCGGCAGACGATCTATTACCCCTACAGTTGGGCTCTGCAATTTGCCCGAGGCGCAGTGCTGGATCTGCTGGTTGAGTCGTCCACTTATGAAGTTCCCGGTTTTGACCAGGTCGCGCATCTCGATGTCTCCGGATCATTGGATCGCGCCGATGGTAAGCTTTCCCTCTTCATTCTGAACCGCGATCTGTCGAAGGCCCATGAAGTTGAGGTGGTGTGGGAAGATGCTGCTCCTGCTCAGGCGATTTCGGCGTCTGTGCTGACTGGCGACGACCTGAAAGCATCGAACAGCTTTGCGGTGCCGCAACGGGTGGCCCCGCAACCGTTTCGGACTCCGGCTGTCACCGCGGGCAAGACTAGATTTGACGTGCCGGCGCGCTCTTATACCGTCATTCAGTGGTCGATATAGTAGGGGTGAGAGAAGATGGCGGAGAAAGAAAACATCTCGCGTAGACAATTCGTAGCATCAGCGATCTCCGCTGTTGCTGTCTCATCTTTGCCCGCTCACCAGGCCTTAGCAGAAGCCATCGCGGTTGGAAACGCGATGCCGCAAGCCACCGTGACGCTGACCGATTCGCCTGGGTGGAAGGACCAAGGCATCGAGAATCTTGCCAAGTCACCTCACGCCAAGCTGCGAGATATCCCGGTGCGTGCCGTAACCATCACCGGCGGCTTCTGGGGCTCGCGCCGCGAGATCAACGTAAGCCGAAGCATTCCCACCATGCACGACCTGTTGGAAGCCAACGGGCGCATGAATAACTTCCGCCGCCTGGTGGGCAAGAGCTACGCGGCTCAGAGCGGTCCAGTGTTTTCCGACTCCGATGTTTACAAGTGGACCGAGGCGGTTGGGTTCGTGCTGCAATCGGGCGACCGTCCTGCGCTTCGCGCGACCGCTGACAAAATCATTGAGGAAGTGATCGCCGTCCAGGATCCCGACGGCTACCTGAACACCTACTATCAGGATGATCGCAAGTCATTGCGAATGCTTCCGCAAACCCAGTCGACGGGCCATGAGTTGTACAACATCGGGCACATGCTTCAGGGGGCTATCGCCTACTACCGAGCGACCGGCGATCGCAGGCTGCTCGATGCCGGCATTCGTTTCGTGGACGATTTCCTTATCCCTAATTACGGTCCCACGCCTAAAAAACCCATCGTCTCCGGCCATCCCGAAATTGAAATGGGATTGATCGAACTCTACCGCATCACCGGC
Source organism: Candidatus Sulfotelmatobacter sp. (assembly GCA_049512915.1). Lineage (GTDB taxonomy): Bacteria > Acidobacteriota > Terriglobia > Terriglobales > Acidobacteriaceae > Sulfotelmatobacter. The sequence goes on along the minus strand of JBEKWP010000003.1, from coordinate 29,935 downwards.
GACAAGCGTCAGCTTGACCTTGCCGGCTACATCCTGCAGGGAGACAAACGCATCGAGTTGCCGGAGCGGCGGACCATCTACATGTTCAGTGGGACTCCTTTCACTTCGCGGACCAAGATGGAAGGGCATGCAGTTCGGGCGATGTATGCCTGTTGCGGCGCGACCGACTACTACATGGAAACCGGAGATCCAACGTATTTGCAAACGCTGAATACGCTTTGGAACGACACGACCTCGACGAAGATGTATGTCACGGGCGGAGTTGGTTCGCGATCTGACGGGGAAGCTTTCGGAGATGCCTATGAGTTGCCGAATTTCCGCGCGTACGGCGAGAGCTGTGCCGCCATCGGCAACATGATGTGGAACTGGCGCATGCTTGCCGTTACCGGAGATGCCAAGTTCACCGATGTCATAGAGCGCGCTTTGTATAACGGGATCAATTCCGGCATGTCGCTTGATGGCACGCTGTATTGCTATCGCAACCCGTTGGCCTTTGATCCCTCCACGGGAGACAAGATCCGAAACACTTGGTATGACGTGACCTGCTGTCCTCCGAACCTTGAACGCACGTTTGGCTCGCTCCCCGGATATTTCTACAGCACGAGCGCCGACGGCATCTACGTACATCTCTACGACAATTCAGAGCTCAACTGGCGTCTGGCGAACGGAGTAGGCCTTAAGGTCACTCAGAAGACGAATTATCCCTGGGACGGTGGCGTGGAGATCACGGTCACGCCCGCACAAGCTTCTGATTTCACTTTTTATGCGCGCATTCCCGGCTGGGCTGACCACGCTCAAGTGGCCGTAAATGCCAAGGCGGTGCCTGGCGCTACGCCAGGGGAATATCTCCAAATCCGACGCCGCTGGTCGCCGGGGGACGTGATTGAACTCAAAGTCGAAGTGGTTCCTCAGGTGATTGAAGCGAATCCTCGAGTCGCCGATGACACGGGGCGGGTCGCAATACAGCGAGGTCCGCTGATCTACTGTCTGGAGGAAATCGATCAACCGAGCGGGATATTGCTCAGCGACGTGGCCGTGAACCCCGGGCGCCAGCCAGCGGAGCAATTTCAGACGGAGTTCAAGAGCGACTTGCTCGGGGGGACGGTTGTGTTGCATCACACCGGCGCAGTTTACGAACGGGGAGCCTCACCGAAGGCTCTCTACTCGCGATATGGCAGGGAAGCGAAAACGCGGAAGGTTCCGCTCACGTTCATCCCTTATTATGCATGGGCGAATCGCCAAGCAACCTCCATGCAGGTCTGGAACTTGCTGCTGCAAGCCTAGCTGAAAGCGAAAACTTACCATGCGAGGCGCACGAGGGAGAGACCTTCTCGAGGCAAGGTGAACTGCAGGTGGATCGACCCTCGCTGGATTCTTATCCACGCCGGCGAATTCAGCAACTGCAATTGCCCGGAAGCCTGCAGGCGTTCACGCTCGCTTGGCGTGGGTGATTGTGGTGAGCCAGTCTCCTTCCACGCAGTGAATGCGTTGCTGTGGTCCGAATCCAGGCGAAAGTGTTCGAGCCGGCCGCGTTTCGCATCTTTGGGTAAACCAGAAATCACCAGATCGACCGGCGCCGCGGGGACAGAAACATCGTCGTCGTGATAGTTCCAGACCAGAATCTCGATCTCCCGCTGCTTGCGAGAAGCGATCGCGCTGATGTCGGGCTGCGCGCGAACTCCGTTGCGCACAATGTCTTCGGTTGCCAGTTGTGCTGAGCTGGTTACCTTCACACGTTGATTGCCCAATAATCCCAGCATGCGAAAAGCGTTCAAGACCGGCTTGTCCAGACCATTCGTTGCGAGTTCCCGAAACCCGGCGAAGTACGGCTGGTCCTCAAATTCAAATGCCCAGGTAACTTCTCCCATAAAATTGACCTGCTCTTTCCGGGCTAACTCTAGAATCGCACTCAGAGCTTCGACTGTGTAGGCGCCGTACAAAGCGCCGTTGCGATAGGAGTTCGGCGGGTTGTCTTTGGCAGAACAGGCTGCACAGCCTTCCGGGTCCGACTCTCCCAGAATGATGGGAGTCTGCCGCCACTCGGGAAACGATGCAATGATCTGGAATCCCTGCTCAATCGCAGCCAACTGATGGCTAATCCCCATCTGCACGTGGTCAACTTGCCACGTCGGAGATCCCTTCGGATGAAAACTGATGAAGTCCAGACGCGATCCTACCCGGCCGTTCGCGTAATTCTTCTGGTGCGCGCAATGCTCAAGGAAGGCACGGAGAAAATCTTCTGCTTTCGAGTTACCTGGACCGGTTGTCTCCGGCCCGCCGATCCGAGCCTCCGGGATCGCCCGAAGAACTGCGTCGACGGTGAAGTCGTAAAGTTTGAAATACTCTTCTCGCGTTCCTTGCCAATAGCCGATGTCCGGCTCGTTCCATACCTCCCAGAGCCAGGTCCTGGTTTGAGCATCACCATAGCGCTCGCGGAGATGGTGAACGAACTGGAAAACGAGCTCGGACCACTTCTGATAGTCCTTCGGCGGATAGGCCCATCCCGTATAGATATCGGTGACTGGCGTTCGCGGAAAGTCGTGGCGATAAGGCTCAGAATGAGTGGAAAGCGCTTTGGGCATGAATCCAATTTCGACGAGAGGCTTAACTCCAGTTGCCTGAAACGTATCGAAAATCTGGTCCACAATCGCCCAACTATAAATTGGATGTCCAGAAGCATCTTCCGTATAGACGTTGGTCGATCCCCACTTCAGGGAAGCGGACCCGTCGCCGGTGGTCAGCAGGTTGTGAACCCGCACGTATACCGGAGCGGCGTCCAGCGCGGCTAATTCGCCGAGTAGCTTCTTGCCGTTCGGAGTGTAAGTGTAATTGGGTTCGTCGTAGCCGAAATAGTTCCAGACCGGCGACATCGGGCCGTCAGACTGATCGGCCTGCACATCAATGCTGATGCCCACACTCTGTCGCGTTTGCTGGGCCGAGCACAATTGACCAGGCAGACAAAGGAGAACAACGCAGAGAAGCAGCAGTGACCGTCCGCTGCTGGAGTGCCGATCGCGCATTCGGGTAGGTCGTCTCAGCGAGTGGAAAAACTGTAAACCGTGACCGTGTGATAGCGATGACCGGGTTTCAGCTCGGTGGATGGAAAATCCGGATGATTCGGCGAATCAGGAAAGTGCTGCGTTTCCAGACACAATGCCGCATGCAATCCGTACGGACTTCCGCCCTTGCCTTTGATCGAGCCGTCCAGGAAGTTTCCGGTGTAGAACTGGATTCCCGGCTGGTCAGTCAGAACTTTCAGCACACGACCGCTGCCAGGATCGTAGACTTCAGCAGCCTCGGCCAACTTTCCGCCGCCGCTGTCGAGCACCCAGTTGTGGTCGTACCCGTGACCCAGATGAATCTGTTCATCGTCTGCGTTGATTCGCGCCCCCACCGCGGTTGCTTTGCGAAAATCAAACGGAGTCGATTCCACGGATTTCAGCTCACCCGTCGGAATCAGGCCGGAATCCACGGGAGTGAAGCGGGATGCGTGAAGAGTGAGTTCATTCTTCAGGATGTCGCCTTGTCCGGCGAGATTGAAGTAAGAGTGGTTGGTCAGATTGACGACAGTGTCTTTGTCCGTCGTTGCCGAATACTCGATTCGCAAATCTCCTTTCACCAAGGTGTAGCGAACCACGGCGGTGAGATTGCCGGGAAATCCGGCCTCGCCGTCCTTGCTCAGATAAGAGAGTTCTATTCCGTCAGCGACCGGTTTCGCTTTCCATACCACATTGTTGAAACCGTGCGGGCCGCCGTGAAGAGTGTTCTCGCCGTTGTTCCGTGGCAATGAGTATTTGTTGCCATCGAGCGTGAAGGTGGCATGGGCGATGCGATTTGCATAACGGCCAATAATGGCTCCGAAGAATGCATTCGCAGGCCCGTTGAAGTTGGCCACATAACCGTCGACATCATCAAACCCAAGCACTACGTCGGCGACCTTGCCGTTCCTGTCGGGAGCCTTCAAGGAAACTACAATCCCGCCGTAGGTTGCGATCCGAGCTTCGTACGGGCCGTCGCTCAGCGTGAAAATCTCTATCGGAGTTCCATCCGGCATCTTCCCAGCGGGCTGGCTTGTCACCGTCGTCTTCGCCTCCATCGGTATGGAAAACAGCGCCAACCACAACCCAACGATCACGATCGTTCGCAGGATCTGTTGCACTCTCATCGCTGCTCCTTAGGTTTTTCTTTGCTACGTCGCCTGGCCCGCGGCAGAGTTTGCCACTGCGATTAACGTCGGCAGAATGTCTCCCAGGCCATTGCTGCCCCGCTGGCCCAATGTGAAATACAACTTGCTGTAAAGAGGATATAGCTTCTCATAAGTGCGTTGCGCTGTGCCATCTGGCAAAAACTCCCGGTGGGAAGGGCAGATCTTATCCTGCGCTTCCTCGATGGTGTTGAATGTACCGGCAGCCAAGAAAGCAAAGATAGCAGATCCCAGGCTCACCACACTCTTGCTCGGAACCAGCACGGGACGGCCCAACACGTTGGCATAGACCTGGTTCAGGGCATCATTTTTCTGAGGGATGCCACCGGCGTTGATCACGCGCTTAATGTGCACGCCATGCCCAGCCATGCGATCCAGGATTACGCGCGTATGAAACGCCGTTCCTTCGATCGCAGCGAAAAGTTCATCCTGGGCCGTGCTCTGCAGATTCCATCCCAGTGTAACCCCGCGGAGGTTGGGGTTGACAAGCACGGTGCGGTCGCCGTTATCCCAAGTCATGCGCAGCAAGCCGGTCTGGCCGGCTTGATAGTTCTCGAGGCCGGCGCTCAGCGTCTTTACATCGGTTCCGGCGCGAGAAGCGATCGCGTTGAATATATCGCCGACGGCGGAAAGACCGGCTTCGATTCCGGTGCGTAAAGGATGCACACTGCCTTGCACGACGCCACAAACGCCGGGCACCAGATTTACCGACGGCGTGATTCCAATGATGCAAGTGGACGTGCCGACAACGTTCACCATGTCGTCGGTGCGGCAACCCGCGCCGATGGCATCCCAATGGGCGTCGAATGCTCCCACCGGAATCGGAATCCCCGCCTTGAGCCCCAGTTGTTCAGCCCAGAACGGAGAGAGCCTGCCCGCGATCTGATCGGAGGTTGCGTATTCGCCATCCAGTTTCGCGCGCACTCCCTTCAACAGCGGGTCCACCTTGACCAGGAAGCTCTCCGGCGGAAGCCCACCCAGTTGCGGGTTCCACAGCCACTTGTGTCCCATCGCGCAGACGCTGCGTTTAACATTCTTCGCATCTGTGATGCCGCACAGGGTGGCCGCCACCATGTCACAATGCTCGAAGGCGGAGGCGAACTCTGATTGCTTATCGGGGTTATGCCGCAGCCAGTGCAGCAGTTTCGAAAATCCCCACTCTGAGGAGTAAACTCCGCCGCACCACTTGATGGCTTCTAAACCGTCGCGGTGTGCCGCTTCCGTGATCTCGGCCGCTTCGCCTTTGGCGCGATGATCGCACCACAGGTAATACTCGCCGAGTGGCCGAAGATCTTTGCCGACGGGGATTACAGATGAGCCTGTCGTGTCGAGCGCGATCGCCTGCACCTGATCGCCTGCAACGCTCGCCTTCTTCAGGGCCTCGCGCGTTGCCGAAGCCAGCGCCCGCATGTGATCTTCATGGGATTGCGTCGCATACTCGATGTCGTCGCGCTTGCGGTGGAGTGGATACTCGGCAATGGCGGATTCGAGGAGTCCCCGTTCGCTGTCCACGAGAGAGATACGGACACTCAGGGTCCCGAAGTCTACTCCCGCCACGATCGCCATCAGCAGGCTCCGTTATCGCAACCGTGATAATGCATCTCCCAACCCAGGTAGCGAGTTGTGGCTTCATACACCGCGGAGGCGACGGTCGAAAGATTGGCGGCTACGTGATGTTCAAAGCCGTTCTCACAGATGAAACGCAGTAGCCGTTGCATATTTTGGATTTCCACGACGCCAGCGCCGCCGAAGGTGTTCAGCGGATCATCCGTGAACCTGCCTTCGCCCACGTATCCGCGCATCTTGCCCCGGGTGTCGTCAGTCGAAAAGCGCGCGAAGCTCATTTGCTCTGGCTTGATCAGCCCCACGCAAGTTCCGAATGTGTTCTCCTTTCCCACTGTGCCGGCAATGATTTCCTGAAAATCCATCTTGACGGAGCGGAAGAAGTGCTTGGGCAGGTTCGAACAATGAAAGCAGACCGCCTTGTTCGGGTCCGATCCGTAGTTGTTATTCCAATCGAGAAGAGCCGAGGGAGTTCCAGAAGCGAGTTGCAGAGCGTGCATTCCGAGCACGCCGCAAATATCCACCTCACAGGCGCTGGAGAGCAGTTCGTTGCTCATCATGCTCATCACCGTGCACGGCACCACGCCCAGGTTTTCTTCAATCGAAGTCCAGCACTGGACTGCGCTGATGGTAACCTCGGTCGCCGCCATCCATTGGTCGACGACTGCCCCCAGTTTTGCCATCTTCAACAACGCAGGCGCGGGCACACTGCTGGAATCCACGTATTTCTTGATGGCCGAGAGCTTCGCCTGCGCGTGTTCGTCGTTATCTTTCATCCGTTCGATGCGGCCCAGCACTTCGGAGAGATCGAGCGTCTCGATGGAGATGCCCTGCGCCTCCAGAATTTTCTCGCTATAACGGACCGTGTTGAATGCCGCAGGACGCGCGCCGATGGCGCCGACTCGCAAGTTGCGAAATCCCTTCACCACCCGGCAAACTGCAGAGAACCATGCCAGGTCTTTGGCAAGCTCCGGTGAGTCAGGACTCTCGGTGTGCAGCGTCGTGATGGAATAGGGAATGCCGTACTGCCGAAGGTTATTGCAGGCTGACATCTTGCCGCAGAAGCTGTCGCGGCGAGAAGCGATGGTCATCTTCTTGGGATCGTCGGGCGTAGCCTGAATCAACACCGGCACGCGCAAATCAGCCAGACGCAACGTATCGGCAATGGCTCGTTCTTCGCCGAAGTTGGGCAGCGTCACAATGATTCCGTCGATTCGCTCGCGGTTTCGCTTGAACAATTCGGCGCAACGCCGGGATTCCTCACGCGTCTCAACCGCCCCGTACTTGCTCTCTTCCGGAGTGAGAGCCACCACGTCGATGCCAGCCGCCTGCAGCACCCGGAGCATTTCCTCCCGTCCGGTCTTGGCCAAATGATCGGGGAAAAATCCCCGGTTTCCTACGATCAAGCCCATGGTCATTGTTTTCGCCGTTTTCGCCGCCATAAAACTCCCTTTTCGAAAAACGCCCTTCTAGGACTGTCGTCCTGGCGCGAATTTGATGCAATAAAGCACACCGATCACCAGCAACAATGCACCCCACCATGCGTTAGCGTGCAAGTTGAACAGGACCACGCCCGGATGCAAAGGGGGATTTACAAGCTGGTAGATCCCCGCACCGAGGATCAGCGCGCCGTTGACGGCCAGCGAGATGCCGATGAAAAACCAGATGGAAACCACGTTGTGCGCCTCCACGTACCAGAAATCCGGTTACCAGAAAATCTGCTTACCAGAAAATAATGTTCAGTGCGACCAAGACGACTGCCACGATAGCGGCCCAGAAAATGGGCTTCTGGTACAGAGGGACGTCGCCTACGGCAGGAACTTCCGTCAGTCCGTATACCAAACCAGTTAGTTCGCTGTCAGGCGTTGGCTTTGTCGCCAGACTCACCAACACGGTCACAATTACGCAGACAACAAAAGACCAGAGTGCTTGAAAGTAATCCTGGGCCAAGCCTTTGGCGTGGGACGACAGCGCTACATAGCGCAGGGCTGAGGGATCGATTTTCACCCACGTCCACATGCCGATCGAACAGAGCGTCCCGCACAGTAATCCCAGGAATCCGCCAAGCCGGGTCGCCCGTCTCCACAGCATGCCGAGCACGACCGTGCCAAACAAGGGTGCAATGAAGAAGCTGAACAACGCCTGCACATAATCCATGATGCTGGCAAACTGCATCACGAGGTAAGCCGTGCCTACACTGATCAGAACGCCGATAATCGTGGTCCACCGGCCCATGCTCACGTAATGGTGATCGCCGCCCTTGCTGTTGATCAGCGGGCGGTAGATGTCATAGGTCCAGACCGTAGTAAAGGCGCTCACATTGCCCGCCATGCCTGACATGAAGCCCGCAATCAACGCCGTGACTCCCAGGCCGAGCAGGCCGGGGCCACAATAGCGGGCCAGCATCAGAGGGAGAACGTCGTTATAGCTGTGCCCCCCGGTGATAGCCGCGACCGACTCTGGAACCAGTTTTTCCGGCAGCACGGCCAGGCCCAGCAGTCCGGGCAGGATCACGATGATCGGAACGAACATTTTGAATCCCGCGCCTATAATCGGCGCCATTTCTGCGCTGCGAAGATCTTTTGCGGCCAGAATGCGTTGTACCACCAGGAAGTCTGTGGTCCAGTAGCCCATCGAAATCACTGCGCCCAGTCCGAACACAATGCCGACCCAGTTGATTCCCATGGGATTGTTGCTGAATGACCCCAGACCAGACCACACGTGCACGTACTGTTCTGAGGCACGTTGAGCAATCTGTAGTTTGAGGTTGGTCCAACCGCCGGCTTCGTATAGTCCAAGGATCGGAATGAGAAGCACGCCCGCCCAGATGAGGAAGAACTGCAGCACTTCATTGAAGATCGCCGAGCGCAGACCGCCCAGCGTCACATAAATGGCTACCGTCAGAGACGAGATCCAGATGCTGAAATTAATATCCCATCCCAAAACAATCTGCATGACCTTGGCCATGGCAAACATATTGACGCCGCTCATCAGCACGGTCATGAAGGCGAACGAAATCGCCGAGAGGGCGCGGCTGGGCTCGCCGAACCGAAGCTTCAAGTATCCCGGCACCGAGTGGGTTTTGGAAATGTAGTAGAACGGCATCATGACCAGCGCCAGGAACAACATCGCTGGAATGGCTCCGATCCAGTAGGCGTGCGTCGCCATGATGCCGTACTGGTAAGCCGAACCGGCCCAGCCCATCAACTCAAGCGCTCCGAGATTGGCCGAGAGAAAACTGAGACCGGCCACCCAGGCCGTCATCTCGCGGCCCGCCATGAAGAAATCTTCCCCAGTGTTGGCCCGGCCTTTCAGGTACCAGCCGATGGAGAGCACGAGAACGAAATAGAAAACGACAATGACGACATCGACAGAGGAAAGATGTACGAGCCGCGTCGGAAGATCGGTTGCCAGCAGTGGCGTCACTTTTTGTCCTCGGCCTGCCCGTAATATGCGTTGCTGCCATGCTTTCTGAGGTAATGCTTGTTATGCAGCGTGCTTCGAACGGGTTCGGCGGCTGAATTGATGCCGACCGTAAAATAAGCCATCCGCGCGATGGCCTCCAAAATAACGGCGTTGTGGGCAGCCGCTGCGGCATCTTCTCCCCAGGTGAAAGGTCCGTGGTTGGCCACCAGCGCGCCCGGTGTCGCCGATGGATTTGTCTGCCGGAGGCTGTCAACAATGGCGTGGCCGGTGTTCTTCTCGTAGTCCTCGGCAATCTCATGATCCGTCATTTCAGAGGTGACCGGTACCGGACCATGGAAATAATCCGCATGGGTTGTTCCGAAACATGGGATAGCTCGCCGAGCCTGAGCCCAGGCGGTGGCATACTCAGAGTGCGTATGGGCGACACCGCCAATTTCGGCAAACTCTTTATACAGCACCAAATGGGTGGGAAGATCGGACGAAGGCCGCAAGCTGCCTTCCACGATCTTGCCTGCGAGATCCGTCACCACCAGGTGTTCTGGTTTCATCTGCTCGTAGGGAACTCCGCTGGGCTTGATGACCACCAGGCCTTTTTCGCGCGAAATCCCGCTGGCGTTGCCAAAGGTATAAAGAACCAGGTTTCTCCGAACCAGTTCGAGGTTGGCCTCGAGAACCTGTTCTCGCAACCGCTCCAGCATAGCTCCGTCCTGTCACCCCAATCCAGCTGGTGGAATACAGTAATCGTTTACTCAGAATTAGCGGAAACTAGATTATTCCCATATCCCGCCAATTGCAACTTTCTTCTGGTGGATGAGGAATTTTCCGGATAACCTCCCGGCGGAGGTTTGCAGAGCGCAAAGCGGGAAGCGCCATTTCTAACGCGAGGCCCCAACCGGTGTCTTACGGGAACCCCTGACCCGGTTTGCTTTTGGCATCATCGTCGGGTACTTTCCAGCCGGGGCCAGAGCCGTAGAACGCCTCAGCACCAAACTTGTCGTCAGTTCGTATCTATGGTGCGCCGAGGATCGCGGCTCACTCTCCACCTCATTCAACAGGGCCTGGAAAGCAATCTTGGCCAGCTCATGTTGAGACATCTGCACCGTCGTCAGCGGAGGAATTGTAAATTCGGCCAGGCGGATGTCGTCGAACCCGACTACGGAAAGATCATCCGGTATTTTGATGTTGTGATCGTACGCTTCCCGCATTACTCCAATGGCAGTCATGTCGTTGGAGCACAGCACCGCGGTTGGACGGTTATTCAAACGGTTGAGCTCCAGCAACGCCTGCATCCCGCCTTCCATCCGGTGATCCCCAACTACGATCAAGTCTGGAGAAAGCCCGATTTCCGTCATGGCCACCTTGAAAGCGTCTCGCCTCGCCAGAGCGGACTTCAGATGCAGCGGGCCAGCAATAAAGGCAATGCGACTGTGCCGGAGTGCAGCCAGATGCTGCACAGCCTGACGGATTCCATGTTGATAATCGATCCGGATATTGGCGATCCCCGGGACATCGGGTCCAACATCGATGAAGACCAATGGAACCTTACGGAACCGAAGGTGCTCGATCAGCGTTTCTTCCATCCCGAACGTCAAGATGGCCACACCATCCACCCGGCGTTCGATCATGCGCCGGACTGACGATTCCATCCTCTTCGGGTCATGCACGGTGGAGGTCACCAGGATCTCGTAGTTGTTCTCGACTGCGAGATTCTCGAACGTCTGCACGATTTCCGGGAAAAAGGGGTTGGTGATCTCAGAAACGATCAGGCCAAAGAGGCGACTCCGTCCCAGGACGAGGGCACGAGCCTGAGTATTGGGGTAATATCCCAGTTCATCAACCACCTTCCAAACTCGCTTGGCAAGCTGAGCATCGACCGTGGGGACACGGTTAATCGCTCTGGACACGGTGGCGGTGGAAACCTTCGCTCTCCGGGCAATCTCTCGGATATCCATGGGTCGATTGGCGGAAGAACCCTTTGCAATGAGCAACATTTTACCATAGCTATCCCGACGTTTCAGAGGCCACCCGCCATTCCCGCAAACGTTTGCCCGTAATGGTCAATCGAATCAGAGGTTCCTTGTCCGTCTCTCCAAATCGTTGCGTCCAAGCCGGAGGCTCGGCTGAACGACGATCGAGGACGTCGACCTGAAATTCGGTAAACGCTTACCACAGGGCAGGCTTGCAAGCCAAGGTTCTCGATGGGGCTTCTGACCGGAGACGAATTGAATGGATGCCCGTAGCCTTCCGCATCTTGCACGAGGAACTCCCTAACATCGAGGTGATGATGGTGCCGGTCAGACTCCGTTTGCGACGCGGCGTCGACGCCAAAGTCTCCCGCTGCGAGCCGATACAACGGGATGGATCAAAGGGTATAGTTGGACAACGTTGAAAAGATAATGACCGTATCAAGGCCTAATTCGAACCTCGGCCGACATGTGTTCGGAGTGGCGGCTCTTGCCTCTGGTGTCATCACACTGACTTGGCATGACTACAACGGCTGGCATCAACCGTACATCGTCTACGGCTGCGGCGCGGCCCTGATCTTTGGCGGCGCAGCGATTCAGTTTCGTCGAATAGAGAAGGCGGGCGCAGGCATCCTTGCAGCGACGTATCTTGTCTTTGCCTTCCTGTGCGTCCCCCAAATCTTCGCCGCACCGCAGACCTACAATAGCTGGGGCAACTTCTTCGAGCAGTTCTCTCTTGCCACCGGAGCCGCGATTGTTTGTGCGCGCTGGTCATCGGCACGGTCACCCGAAACCGTTCCTCGGATCGGTCGCATACTGTTGGGCATCTGTATCGCTTCCTTTACCCTCGAACAGGCGATTTATCTTCGCGCTACCGCCAGTTTTGTTCCGAAGTGGATTCCGCCAAGTCAGATGTTCTGGGCGATCACGACCACGGTTTTGTTCGCACTCGCAGCTGTGGCTTTTGTTGTGAATCGAAAGGCGCTACTCGCTGCTCGTCTCCTAACAGTTATGCTCGTGAGTTTTGGCCTACTGGTGTGGATACCGTTGACTCTCTCCCATCCCTTCAGTCATACGAGTTGGAGCGAAAATGCCGAGACCTTCGCCATTGCCGGAGCGGCATGGATTCTCGCCGATCTACTCGGCGAGCACCGGCCTCAATGACCACTACTGAGTTTGAACGGACCCCAGATTTTTCCGAATTAGTACCTGCTTTAGTACTCGTTGAATCTGAATTAGTACTTCGCTTGTTGGTCCTCTCGGTACTGCCTACATCCTGCCGCTTCAATTCTGCATAGATCTCTTTTGAACCTTGTGCTTGCAAGCTGCGCCACCTATGCTCTGCGCTGGGGTCGCTCTGTGAAACGAGTCCGTGTATTGGTGGCAAACCATCCGCGCCTGATGAGGGAATTGGTGATGGCAACGATTGCCGACCAGCCCGACATTGAGGTTGTGGGCGAGGTGCAGAACGAGACGGAGCTGGCCGATATCGTAGAGCAGGTGCAGCCCGATGTTCTGATCATCGCCATGGACGAGCCCGAGAAACGCCTGGGCCAGTGTGGATTTCTCCTGGGGCGCCATCCCGGGATGAAGATTCTGGCCCTGGCGCCGGAGCAGAATCGGGGAATTTTCTATTGGGCGGTGGTCGACATTCGAACCAAAGCCCTGGAGAGTTCCGAAGCGGGCATTTTGAATGCGGTGCGGGAGCGTCCGATTTTGGTGGGCGCTGCGCCGAACTGAAGAGCAGGACTGAAAAATGAAGGCGGCGGAGAATGGGCAACGCTCAGCCACGCCTGACCGCATGATTCGGCGCTAGTGTTCTGAAAAAGAAGAAGTTAGTTCATCAAGCTCCGGTAGTTGAGGGGGCGAAGCTACGAGCAACGGCCTGTTTTGAGAATCTTCTAATGAACTTGCAAGAAGCATCGACGAGTGCTGCTCCCCCAAGCCTGGCGCAGGGTGCGGTTGATCTGAACTGTTATGACCTGAACTGGTATGCGCTCTATACCTGCCCGCGCCACGAGAAATGCGTGGCCCAACAGATCGAGCAGCGCAGCATTTCCTGTTTTCTGCCGCTCTACCGCTCCGTACGGCGCTGGAAAGATCGCCGCAAGGAACTGGAACTCGCGCTGTTTCCCGGCTACGTTTTTGTCCGCCTCGCGCAGAAGGATCGGCTTCGAGTTCTGCAATTGCCGAGCGCGGTGAGCCTGGTAAGTTTCAATGGCCAGCCCGCCGTTTTGCCGGAAGCTGAAATCGACCAATTGCGCGAGCGGCTGGCTCGGGGCTGCGTGGAGCCGCATCCGTACTTGCGCGTGGGCCGCCGGGTGCGGGTACGCGGCGGCCCCATGCAAGGTCTCGAAGGCATTATCGTCCGCCGTAAAGACCGCTGCCGCGTGGTTTTTTCCCTCGATCTCATCATGCGCTCCGTTGCCGTGGAAGTGGATGAAAGCGATGTCGAGCCGGTCGCCCAATCGAATCGCCGCACATAAAACCTCCGCGATCTCGGTCACAACCCTACATAGACTGGATTCATTCCGCATGCCGCATTCAAAATTCGGTTGCCCGCATATCTTCCCGCGGTGGTTGACGCTCGCCACCGGCCTCACGCTGGTCGTCCCGCTGTTGGTAAGCCTGGGGCCGAGAAAAATGCTGGCCCAGACGGATCGCGAGCTGACGACTCCGAGAAGTTCGCATGGAGCCGGTCCCAATCAACGGGATCCCGAGCCGCTGGTTTCGCTCTCCGCCGCCACCATCATCGACATCCTGCTACGGGAACCCGGCCTTCTGCTCGAAATCAAGAGGTTGCTGGTGCGCCGGGCCTACGAGCAGGGGCGGCTGCTCGATCCCGCTGATGTTACCGATGATGCTCTGTTCCAGCTGCTGCGGGATGACAACAACGTCCGCGTGCTGGCCACCCAGGAGATCGAGCGGCGGCAATACGTGCGTGCCAGGCCCACTCCTCAGGAACTGGAAAAAGACGGGATTGCGAAAACTCCCGGAAGTCGCGCCGTGGGGCAGAACGAAGAGGAAAAATATTGGTCGCAACACGAGAAAATCGAGTGGCCGCAAAGGGCAATGCGGGAATCCGGCGCAGACGACGGTTTCTCCGACGATGGCTTCTTTGAAGTTGAGCCTTCCACTCCGCCACCGAATAGTTTTCCGGCACCATCCCCGGCCTACCCTTCGACCGACTACCGCCGCCAGCAGAGCTTGGCTGGCCTCGGGCCTCAAGACCAGAGCCAGAATTCTCAGAACCAGAATTTTCGCGACCAAGATTCTCAAAACCAAGATTATCAAAATCAGAATTATCAAAATCAGGATTTTCAAAACCAAGACTCCTACGATGGAGCGCCGCCCGATGCCGGCTCGCTACCGAGCAGCGGTCCTCAAGGCACGCCGGGACTGCTCAGTGCCAGCATGGACCAGTCGGGCGCGTTGGGACAGCGTCTAGGTGGCTCAGTTGCACCCTCTTTTCCGCCTTACTCCCGCCCCTATTCTTCTTCCGCGTCGCGGTCCGACGAGAATTCTACGGAGCAGCCTTTCTCTTCTTTTCCTTCGAATGCGCTGTCCGCTGGCGATCGTGGCTACGGCCCGTGGACTTCCCGTTCCGGCGGCCGATTGCAGCAACCAAGATCCCGAGCCGAAGACGGCCAGCCCGCGATTCGCCGCCGCGCCAATCCCTATGCCGAAGTGCCTTCGCTCTACGATCTTTATACCCAGATCTCCCGGCGTTCGCCGGTGCTCGAGCGTTTTGGCGAAGACGTTTTCCGCAACGGTACGGGCAATTTCAACGAGCTTCCCATGGACTTGCCGGTGGGACCCGACTACGTGCTCGGTCCCGGCGACGGCCTGAGCATTGAGTTGTGGGGAGGGATTTCGGAACATCTGCGGCGGGTGGTGGACCGCGAAGGGCGCGTGGCCTTGCCGGAGGCGGGCGCGATTCAGGTTACGGGACGCAGTCTCGGCGACGTCCAGCAACTGGTGCAGGGCGTATTGCGCGGCGAATTTCGCGACGTGCACGCCGATGTTTCCCTCGCCCGCCTGCGCACGGTGCGGGTTTATGTGGTCGGGGACGTGGCGCGGCCGGGCGCCTATGACGTCAGTTCGCTTTCAACCCCACTCAACGCTCTTTACCAGGCTGGGGGACCGACGGCGCGCGGGTCGCTGCGGATTCTGCGCGTCTATCGCGGGCAGCAGCTTACCGGGGAACTTGATCTGTACGATTTGTTGTTGCATGGAGTTCGTTCCACCCTCGAACGCCTGCAGGCCGGGGACACCATCATGGCGCCGCCTCTGGGCGCCGAATTGACGGTCGAAGGCATGGTGCGCCGTCCCGCGATCTATGAATTGAATCACGAAGCGAATCTCGCAGAGGCGCTCGAACTGGCAGGTGGAGTGCTGAATACCGGCACCCTGCGCCATATTGAAGTCGAGCGCGTCGTCGCTCACGAGAGCCGCTCCCTGCTGCGGCTCGATCTTCCGGAAAGCGATCTTCCCGAGAGCGGGCCGCCAGACGCTAATAAAAGAGACGCGATAACCAGCACGCTCGAAGCTTTCAAGATTCAGGATGGCGACAAGATCCGCATTTCGCCGATCCTGCCCTTCAGTGAGCAAACAGTCTATCTCGATGGCTATGTTTTTCATCCCGGCAAACACCCCTACCGGGAAGGCATGCGCGTCACCGACCTCATCTCTTCTTATAGCGATCTCCCACCCGAGCCGGCGGTGCGCCATGCTGAAATCATTCGCCTCACACCACCCGACTACGCTCCCCAGGTAATTGCCTTCAATCTGGCAGAGGCTCTGGCTGGGGCTCTGGCCGCGAGGGGACCGGGCGGCGCACCCCGTAATCCGAGTGTTGATCCGAGCGTCGACCCGGGGCTGCCCGATGACCAGAATGTGACCCTGAAGCCTTTCGATACGGTGCGCATCTTTAGCCGGTTCGATTTCGAAGATCCTCCGATGATTACGGTGAGCGGGGAAGTGCGCCATCCCGGCGAGCATGTCACCAACGGCCAGACCCGCCTGCGCGATGCGGTTTACCTGGCAGGCGGCGTGACACCGGATGCCTTGCTCGGCGACGCGCAAGTCTTTCGCCGCACCCCCGACGGGAAGCTCAAAGTGCTCAGCGTGAATCTGGAGCGTGCCCTGGCCGGGGACGCCGCCGACAATGTTCCGCTCGAGCCCAAGGACCGCGTATTCATTCATCGCAACCTGTCGAAAGTCGATCCGCCGACGGTGAAGATCGAAGGCGAAGTGGCCCGGCCGGGAAAGTATCCGCTGGGCGAGGATATGTCCGCGGCGCAGTTGGTGCGCCTCGCCGGGGGATTGAAGCGCGGAGCCTTCACCGAGGCTGCCGACCTTACCCGCTACACCATCGAGAATGGCGCGCAGGTGATGGGAGAACATGTCGCGGTCCCGATTGCCCGCGCCCTGGCGGGGGAACTCGACAGCGATGTGCGCCTGCACGACGGCGATGTGCTGACCATTCGCCAGCTGGCGGGCTGGAACGATATTGGTTCCCTGATCACGGTCAAGGGCGAGGTCATGCATCCCGGCGATTACGGCATTGAGGAAGGCGAACGCCTCAGCTCGGTGCTGAAGCGGGCGGGCGGATTGCGGGCAGATGCCTATCCTTACGGCGCGATTCTCGAGCGCCGGCAGGTGCGCGAGCTGGAAGAAAAAAATCGCGCCGACCTGATCCGGGCAGTGCAGGGGCAGCAGTCGACGCTCAAACTGATTGCTGACGCCGGCGATGCCGATCAGAAGCTGGCCAGGGATGCCGCTTTAGAGCAGTGGCATGCCACGCTCGATCGACTGGAAAACACGCCGCCGGCAGGGCGGCTGGTGATTCACATTTCGAAAAATGTCGGGAAGTGGGCCGGCACCGCCGCCGACGTTGAGGTCCGCGCCGGCGATACCCTGCTGATCCCGAAGACACCGACTTATGTCATGGTCAACGGCCAGGTGTATAACCCGACTGCGATCTCCTACCGTCCGGGCAAGAGTGCGGGCTGGTACCTGCGCCAGGCCGGCGGCCCGACCAACATGGCCAACCGGAAAGCGGTCTTCGTGGTGCGTGCCGACGGTTCGGTGGCAGGCGGAAAAGGCAGTGGCGAGTGGTTTTCCGGCGATGTCCTCAGCGCCGAACTGCGCCCCGGGGACATGGTGTTTGTCCCGGAGAAAGCGCTCGGAGGATCGCCGGCCTGGAAGAACACCATCGAAGCGGCCCAACTGATGTCATCGATCGCCATCGCCGTCAGCGTGGGCCTGAACTTCTGAGGGGGCGTCTTTACTCGTGTGGCGCTGGGCGCAAATTGCGAGTGTTCCCCTGATGCTGAGTCTGTTTGCAACCAATCTCGCGGTAAACTCGGCTGCCCAGGCGGACGCTCCCTCGGCAGTCATGTCTGATACGTTGCAACCTGCCGCCGTTATGGGCACGTGGAACGTGCCGGAGGAAAGTGCCCCCGGAATGTCGGCCCGCGGAGTTGATTTGTTCCGGCGCTTTGCCGGCGACCAGAGTGCGATCTGGTCGAGCCCGTTCCGCCTCCGGAGCAAAGACGCGATCTGGGCGCTGCCGGCGCTGGCCGGCGCGGGAGCATTGTTCGCGAGCGATTCCTGGCTCTCGAAACAAGTGCCCGCGGGCGAGATCGCGCGCAGCCGCAGCTTCTCAAACTACGGCACCCTTTCTCTAGTGGGCGCGGCGGGTGGAATGTTTCTTCTAGGCAAAATCACGCACAACGATCACGCCGCCGA
Organism: Candidatus Sulfotelmatobacter sp.; assembly: GCA_049512915.1. Lineage (GTDB taxonomy): Bacteria > Acidobacteriota > Terriglobia > Terriglobales > Acidobacteriaceae > Sulfotelmatobacter. Next base: position 12,025 of record JBEKWP010000003.1, on the reverse strand, counting down.
AGCCGGATTGCTGGCGAGCGAAGCGGCGCTGAACGCGGCAGCGGTGGACTTCGCTCTTAAATCAATGTTCGAGCGGCAACGGCCGTACGACGGAACTGGAGCGGGGCACTTCTTTGCCGGGGGCGGATCGTTTCCCTCCGAACACGCCGCCGTATCCTGGGCCGTGGCCGGCGTAATGGCGCACGAGTATCCCGGGACCCTCACCAAGTTGATTTCCTATGGCCTGGCGTCGGCAGTGACGCTGGCCCGGGTCACCGGCAAAGAGCACTTCTCCTCCGATGCCGTGGTCGGCGGTGCGCTCGGTTATTTCATCGCCGAGCAGGTTTACCGACGTCACCGCGACCGTGAAGTCAGCCCAGGCTCCTGGGGAAACTTGATCGACACCAATTCCCCGGAACACGACAAAGTGCGCAGCCCGCGCTACATGGGATCGCCCTATGTCCCGCTCGACAGCTGGGTGTATCCCGCCCTCGAGCGCCTGGCCGCTCTCGGTTACCTGCCAACCGCTTACTTGGGAATTCGTCCGTGGACGCGCCTGGAGTGCGCCCGGCTGCTGGAGGAGGCTGACGATGGGATGCGCCATCAGACCGGGAATGCCGGGGACGAAGCGGACAGCCGAGCAGGAGGCGAAGCTGAAGCGGAGAAAATTTCCGTTGCTCTGCAGACTGAGTTCAGCGACGAGACGCGCCGGCTGAACGGTGCGGCCAACCTTGGCCTGGGCGTGGATTCGATTTACACGCGCTTCACCGGCATTGCCGGAACCCCGCTCCGCGATGGCTACCACTTCGCGCAGACCGTGGTCAACGATTACGGGCGGCCGTATGCCGAAGGCTTGAACGACGTAAGCGGGCTGAGTGCGAACGCGGTGGCCGGACCGTTCTCCTTTTCTTTTCGGGGAGAGTATCAGCATGCTCCCGGCGTAATCTCGGACGCGCCGAGCGTCCTCGAGGCCATCGCTGTCGAAGACGGCGTCGTAACTCCTCTTCCTGACGGTTCTCCAACGCTTGACCGGTTCCGCTTGATCGAGGGCTCCATCGGACTGACTTTGAATAACGTCAAGCTTTCCTTTGGCCGGCAAAACCTGTGGCTGGGACCGGGCGAGAGCGGAGCCTTGCTGATGACCAATAACGCCCTGCCTGTCACCATGCTCGAGATGGACAACGTGTCTCCCTTCGAGATTCCGCTCCTCTCCCAAATCCTGGGGCCGGTGCGGATGATTTCTTTCCTGGGGCAGCTGGCCGGGCAAAACTGGGTGTACAACCCACCGCCGGCGATTGGATTGAATCCCACGGTTGATCCGGCTTTTCTGGTAGGACCGAATTTTAGTCCGCAACCCTTTATTCACGGCAACAAGATCAGTTTCCGTCCGACGGCGAACCTGGAGTTTGGCATGGGCGTGACCGCAATTTTCGGCGGTCCGGGACTGCCTTTTACCTGGCATGAATTTGTCAGAAGCTATTACGGGCACGATGCCAATACCGCAACCAATCCGGCCAAACGGTTTTCCAGCTTCGATCTCACCTATCGCGTCCCCGGGCTTAGAAACTGGCTCACCCTCTACACCGACTCAATCGTCGGAGATGAAGTTTCGCCCCTCGGCTCAACCCGGCCCATGTTGAATCCCGGAATCTACCTTCCCCAGTTCCCCAAATTACCGAAGCTCGAACTTCGCGTGGAGGGATTCAAGGCCGAGCCCCGGCTGGGGACGATGTATATTGACCGGCGCTATCACTCCGGCTACACCAATGACGGAAACCTGATGGGAAGCTGGATTGGACGCCAGGCCCTCGGCGGCCAGGCATGGATCAAATATTCGTTCACCGCGCGGACCAGCTTTGAAATCGGCTACCGGCATCAGGAAGTGGACCACTATCTCGCCAGCGGCGGACGTCTGAATGACTTCTCGGCGGAAGCCAAGTGCCACCTCGGTCGGGGAATCGCGCTTACCGCGCGCGCCCAATCCGAGCAGTGGAATTTCCCCGCACTCCGGCCCCGCCCGGAATCCGATTTCTCGGCGTCGGTAGGGCTGACGTTCCGTCCCGGACCCGGCTGGCGCAAGAACTAAAGAAGAGCTGGATTTGGCTAGCACCTACAACCGAGTGTCCCCACCGCCCGCGAAGGCGCGGCCGGATTTTTCCTCAGAGCCGGCGTTCCGGGGCCTGGGGCCGACCGGCGAAGGCGATCCATCGGCCACGCTAATTCGGTACCTGACCCTGCTCTGGACCAAACGCCGTCCGCTTCGCCGGGCGACCCTCGCCGGTCTGTTGCTCGGAGCCCTGCTGGCGTTTGCGCTGCCCAAACAGTACCAGTCGACGGTGCAGCTGATGCCTCCCGACTCCCAGTCCAGTTCCTCAACCATGCTTGCGGCCCTGAGCGCCAAGGCGGGCAGCGGCATCGGCGCCATGGCGGGGGATCTGCTCGGCGGAAACTCCACAGGCGCGCTCTTTCTCGGTATCCTGCGCAGCCGCACCCTCGAAGACCGGCTGGTCGAGCGTTTCCAGTTGAAAAAGGTGTATGGCGTGAAACTCGAAGAGGACGCCCGGACCCGGCTGTCGAATAACACAGGAATTTCCGAGGACCACAAGAGCGGAATCATTGCCCTCAGCGTGGTCGATCAAGATCCGGCCCGCGCCACCCGTATCGCCCAGGCCTATTCGGAGGAACTCGAGCGCCTGGTTTCCCAACTCTCCACTTCCTCGGCTCATCGGGAGCGAGTGTTTCTCGAAGACCGGCTCAAGGTGGTCAAGCATGAATTGGATCAGGCTTCGGCGGACTTCAGCCAGTTCGCCAGCCAGAATGCAGCCATCAACATTCCTGAACAGGGCAAAGCCATGGTGGAAGCGGCGGCGCTTCTGCAGGGACAACTCATCGCCGCCGAATCCGAGTTGAAGGGACTGGAGGAAATCTATACCGCGAGCAATGTGCGCGTGCGCTCGGTCGAGGCCCGCGTCGCCGAGTTGCGCCACCAGCTGGAAAAGCTCGACGGAGACTCCGGTCCAGCGAGCCCTGGCGCGTCCCCAAATGAGCGCTCCGCCTACCCCACCATCCGCCAGCTGCCGCTGCTCGGAGTTACCTATGCCGACCTATTGCGCAGAACCAAGATCCAGGAGGCGGTGTATGAAACCCTGACCCAGCAGTACGAGCTCGCCAAAGTGCAGGAGGCGAAGGAAACGCCCAGTGTAAAAGTTCTGGACGCGGCGAGTGTGCCCGAGAGGAAAGTATTTCCGCCGCGTCTGCTGATCATGTTTTGGGGCGCGCTGCTCGGACTGGCCGCCGCGTCCTTCTGGGTGGTGGGCGGGACGCGCTGGCAGCAGTTGGATTCGCGTGATCCCGGGAAACTGCTGGCACACGAAGTTTTTCAGACGGTAAGCTCCGTCTGGTCCCGGTCCACTCCCGGCGGCTCGCATTTCAACGCCATGTCAAATCGCTTTCGGGCGCGCTTTGCCAAGCCGAAGTCCCCGGAACCTTCGCGATGAACTCTGGTTTGCCTGCTGCAGCTTCCGAGAATCTTTTCAACCTGGTAGAGACGGCAACGCTGATCCGGAGATTGAGATTGGAGAGGCAGCTAGTGTTGCCCCCGGGGATGGTCCGGATCAAGGGAGCATGATAAATTTTTCCGAACTGCCCAGCCACACGGTGATGGGGCGAATCTGCCGCTACCCGCTGCGGATGCTGCCGAGAAACTTGGTGGTACCCATTCTACGAGGCACCCTGCGCGGCAAGAAGTGGATTGTCGGTTCGCAGCGCCATGCCTTCTGGCTGGGCAGCTACGAGATCGCCGTGCAGCATTGCATTGCGCGGGAAGTGAAGCCGCAAGGGGTGTTCTACGACGTTGGAGCAAATGTTGGCTTTTATTCGCTGTTCGCCGCCACGCTGATTGGCTCTGGAAAGGTGTTCGCCTTCGAGCCTGTACCCGCTAATATCGTTTATCTCCGAAAACATCTGCAATTGAACGGTATTACGAACGTGTCCCCGCTTGAATTGGCGGTCTGCGATCAGACTGGCAGGTTCTTCTTCGCGGTGGAAGACTCAGGGTCGATGGGCCGTCTGCAGCCTGGTGGCGCCCTCGAGGTGGAAACCACGACCCTGGATGCGCTCATTCAGGAGCAGAAGGTCCCGCCACCCACCTACGTCAAAATGGACATCGAAGGCGCCGAGTTGAAGGCTTTGCTGGGCGCAAAAGCTTGTTTCGCGCGCTACCAACCCAAGCTGTTTCTTTCCACCCACGGCGAGAAGGTTCACGAAGAATGTTGTCAGCTCCTGCGTTCGTGGAATTTCACCCTCCACCCAATTGGGAAGCCCACCCCCGACCGAGCCGAGATTTTTGCGACCCTTGTCGCCTAAACCCAAAGGCGCGGAGCAGCTCTCGCAGCATGGCCCGGGAAGTTCGGCTGTCCTGCCGGAAGCAGAGGATTTAGGCATCGGGCAAAGCCGAAGGCGGTTGGGATCGGCCTCCGGCTGGAGGCTCGGTCCCTGGTTGACCAAATCTGCCTACAGCATCGTGGACCAGGCGCTGGCCGTTGGAGGGATGCTGGCGGCCAACATTACCCTGGCCCGAACTCAAACCAAGGAAGAATTTGGAATGTTCGCCCTCTCTTATTCGGTGCTAACCCTCTTGCTCGGCCTGCACAATGCCGCCATCCTCGAGCCCTTCACGGTCTATGGTTCAGGTAGATATCGCAACCGTTTCGCGGAATATTTTCAACTGATCTCGTGGGGCAATGCTGCTCTCGGTCTGATGCTGACCGCGCTCGTTCTGGGTTCGTGCCTGGCCTTGCACTGGATTGCGCCTCATCTCCTGCCCCGGGCGTTGGTCGGGCTGGGTGTTACCATCAGCGTTCTTCTGTGCGGGGCGCTGCTGCGCCGCGTCTTTTATCTGCAGCGCAAGGCGAACCTGGCGGCGGCGGCTTCGCTGATTTTTTTTCTTACGGTCGGTTGCGGACTCTGGCTCACAAACCGAGCGCATAGGCTCGACAGCCTTTCGATTTTTCTAATCCTCGCGGCAGGATGGTTCGTCGCAGGTCTGAGCCTTGCGGGAAAACTGCCCTTCGGCAAGACCCGGCCCACCTTCCTCGAGTATGAACCGGACTACTGGCGTGAACACTGGAAGTACGCGCGCTGGGTGCTGTTGACGGCCTTGGTCTTTCAATTGACTACGCAAGGATATTACTGGTTGGTGGCGGCCCTGCTGTCGGTGAGGGATGTGGCGGAGCTGAAAGCTGTAACCCTGGTGGTCGCGCCCGCGGATCAGATCTTTATCGCTTTGAACTACCTGGTCCTGCCGCTGCTCTCGGCTCACTATGCGGCTAGGAAGATCGGACAACTGCTGTCGGCGTGGAAATGGTACGCCATCGCGATCACCGCGGTGACTATGGCTTCCTTCTTGTTCATCCGGATCTTCGGAAAAGCTTTGACCCACCTGCTGTATGGCGGGCGCTATGACGACGTGGCTTCTCTGCTGACCCTGCTGGCTCTGCTGCCGGTGGTGACGGGAGTGGGGCACACGATGAATGCGGCACTAAAGGCGGCCGAGTCCCCCCGGCTGGTTTTCTGCGCCTACCTGGCAAGCGGCGCGGTCACCCTCGTTGCCGGCGTTCCGCTGGTAGCGAGATTCGGGCTGCGGGGAGCTGTCTACGGCATGCTCCTTTCCGGCGCGAGTTATACCGCCGCCTTGACCGTCGGATTTGTCATGACCTTCCGGCGGCAGCTTCGTCAACCGGTGGCTGCGGCCCCACCGCTAGAAACGGGAGCCCATGCTTAACGCCGCGACGCCAGCGCGAAGCCCGTTGCCCGAGCAAAGCTTCTTGGCGGCGCAAGACCTGATTGTCCAGATCGAGCCTTGGATCGACGATGCCGAACTTCGCGAACTGAAACGCGTGATCGACTCGACCTTTCTGGTGGAACATGACTTGACCCGGGAATTCGAGGCGATGACCGCCGGGCTCGCCCACTCGAAGCATGCCCTGGCGGTGTGCAACGGCAGCATGGCCTTGTTCGTATGCCTCAAGGCTCTCGGCATCGGTCCGGGGGATGAAGTGATCGTGCCGAACCTCACCTTCGTCGCCACTGCCAATGCCGTGATCCTGGCCGGGGCTACGCCGGTGTTGTGCGAAGTTCAGCCCGACACGTTCTGCCTGGACGTCGGGCGCGCGGAAAAGCTTCTGACCCCGGCCACCCGCGCCCTGCTGCCGGTGCACCTCTACGGGCAGAGCGCGGACATGGGGCAAGTGATGGCATTAGCTCGACAGCACAAGCTCAAAGTGATCGAAGACGCCGCCGAGGGAATCGGCGTCACCTTCGAAGGCCGCCATGTGGGCAGTTTTGGCGACATGGGCATTCTCTCCTACTACGGCAATAAGACCATCACCTGCGGCGAGGGTGGGATGGTGCTTACCGGCGATGACGAACTGGCTCAAGCCGCTTATCGCCTCAAGAACTACGGCCGCGACCAGAAGGGAACCTTCGTCCATGAATCCATCGGCTTCAATTTTTCCTTTACCGACTTGCAGGCCGCGATCGGCATCGCCCAGATGAAAAAATTGCCAGCCATCGTCCGGCGGAAGCGCGAGATCCATGACCGCTACGTCGATGAGTTGCGCGCGCTCACCGGCCTGCGGCCGGTGTTCATCGATCCCCGTTGCCAGCCGGTGTTCTGGTTCACTTCATTTCTGTGTGACGCCCCCGACGAGCTTTCGGCCTTCCTGCGCCGCCACAATATTCAGACCCGCCGCTTCTTCTGTCCCCTGCACCTGCAACCCTGTTATGCCGATCGCAAGCACGTTCGCATCGTGGACGAAGATTTCCGGGTGAGCGAGCAGATCTACCGGCAGGGGATTTCCCTGCCGTCGGCTTACTCGCTGACCGCGGAGAACCAGGCCTTCGTGATCGAGAAGATTCAGTGCTTCTATGCGGATCGGAATTGAATGCCTGCGGGCCGATCCCGGCTACGTCGGCGGTCTGAATACCTATATCCTCGGCTTGCTGGATGGCCTGGCGGTGGCTGGAAGCGGCCACTGTTTTCAACTCTACGTAACCGACAGCAATCGGAGGCTCTTTGCCCGATATGAAGTTGTGCCAAATTTTGAACTGGTGGTCCTCGACGGCGGGTCTTTTCGCCTGCGCCAAAGAATGTGCCGTGCCGCCCTGCTCGCGCCCGGGGAGGAATTGTACCGGCGAATGAGCGCGCGGCTGTTCGAACCTCTGCGCGAGATCATGGATGCGGGCTCGGACCTGATCTACACCCCGACCGTCAGCCTGCTTTGTTTCAACCACCAGAAACCGACTCTGCTCTCCATGCACGACATCCAGCATCTGCACTATCCGGAGTTTTTCAGCTGGCCCCGGCGGCGCAGCCGGAAGGTTACCTGCGGATTGAGCGCTTTGTACGCCAATTACTTTCAAGCCAGCAGCGAATTCATCAAGCGCGATATGCTGGCTCATTTCTCCAGCGTTTCGCCGGAGCAGATCGCGGTCATCCGGGAAGGCGTCAACCTCGAGGACTTTTCCACTCCCAGCAGCGCTGCGACGCTTGAGCGCTACAATCTGCCGCCACGTTTCCTGTTCCTTCCCGCACAGCTCTGGCCGCACAAGAACCATTTGACTGTGTTCGAAGCTCTGCGCCGCCTCGAGCACCGCCATGGCGTCAGGATTCCATTAGTGATGACCGGCGCCCGCTATTCCGCCGCGCCCGCGATCTTCCGGTTCCTGGCTGAGCATCGTCTGCACTGCGTCCGCTACCTGGGCACGGTGTCCTTCGACGACCTGGTGGCGCTGTATCAGCGGGCAGCGCTCGTGCTCTCGCCGAGCCTCTATGAATCGAACAGTCTGCCAATACTCGAAGCCGCGGCCGCAGGCACGGCAGTGATCGCCTCGAAAATTCCGCCGAACGAAGAACTCGCCGATTCGCTCGAACTGAACCTGTTCGAGCCGACCGATGATCAGGAATTGGCTGAACTCATTTTCGAGCGATGGCAGAACGAAGCGGTTTGCCGGGCGCAAGGGGCGCACAACCGCGACCGGGTGGCGCGTTTCAGCTGGGAAAGCGCTGCCCGCCAGTACCTCCATTGGATGGAACGGATCGGGAATCCAGAACTGGCCACGCCCCAGCTTGAGACTGCGTGATTGCTGACCTCATAACCTCGTGTTCCAACCACACCTAACTTAGGCTTGGCTCAGTGAAAAGGTTATCAGTGATCCAGCCCCATCTGTCGAACGTGAGCCGGGAGATGTTTTTAGAACTGGCTGAGCACTGTCCGCTTGACCTGGTGATTTCTTCCGAGCCATCGGCCATGGGCTTCGATGTGGCTCCCCTTACGGACGGGCCCACGGTCCGCTGTTTTTCCGGGCCGACTTTCATGCCGGTCGGGAAGAAGCTGGGTTGGATTCAGTGGAGCGCGCTCCGCTATATGGTGCACGAGCGGCCGCGGGCGCTGTTCATCAACGGAAACCCCCGCTACCTGACCTTCTGGATCGCCCTTCTGTGGGCCAAGGCGCTGGGCATTCCAGCTTACGCTCATGGCCATGGCTTCTACCGCCGCGGGAGAATCGGCGGTCCTTACAAGCTGATGATGAAAGCGCTGCTGAAACTGGTTACTTCTTATATCTGCTACGCCCCCCTGGTCCGGCAGGCCTTTCTCGATAACGGATTCCCGGCGGAAAAACTGACCGTGGCGCACAACTCGATGATCAACCGCTTTCCCGTGCTGCCCGGAGAGAAGACAGGAACGGAATCTGGGGTGTTGTTCATCGGCCGCCTGCGGCGCGAAAGCCGTCTGGATTTACTCGTGCGGGTGGTCGAACGAATCCGGCGCGAGGACGGCTTGTCCCTGCGCTTGCATGTAATCGGGGATGGCGAGGAAGCAAAGGACCTCCGAGCCCAGGCGCGAGATAACCCCTGGGTAGTCTTCCATGGCGGGGTATACGACGCGGAGCGAATTCGCCAAGTTTCGCTCGATTGTTTTGCCGGGTGCTATCCCGGCAAAGCCGGCCTGAGTGTCGTGCATATGATGTCCCTCAGCCTGCCTGTAATTACCCACGACAATTTGCGCGACCATGGCCCCGAGCCGAGCTTCATCCGGGACGGTGTCAGCGGCTGGCTGTTCAACCATAAAGACCCTGAGCAGTCGCTCTACCAGGCCGTCCGGTCCCTCGCCTTCGATCCTCTAAGAGTCGCCGCGATGCAGAGAAACGCCTTCGCGGACTACCAGAGTCTGGCCCACCCCAGCCTGGCGGAAAGGCTTTGGAAGATCATGGGCGAGAGCGAAAACCTGCGGTTCGCCGCGATCTCCGAGGGAGCCTGCCCGGCCGCGGAACTCTCTTCCCGAGCGCGCACTGGAGTCGAGCATCCTTAGCCGGGGACCCGCTGCTCAGTTGGCCTAGCTTCTGAGTGAATGCTCTGATTGTGATTAAGAGGAATTAAACAGTCAGAGAAGCAGAAAGAAAAGCAAGAATGATCGTCTTCTATTGGTTTCTGCTGGCGATTCTTCTCGCCACCTACGCGTCCGCGCTCAGCCTTGTGAAGCGGCACTCGGACGGGTTGACGCCTTTGCTCGGCTGGTTGATGGGCCTCGGATTTTTCCTGCTCGCTCCACTCGCCATCTTGACCTTGAACGGAGGTTTCAAGCAGCCGGCGGTCTACGACTTCAACGGCTCCTGGGACGAGGTCAACCTGTCGAACCCCATCTTCTTTCGTCCTTATCTGATTGTTTGGATGGGTTCGCTGCTGGCTCTGGTCCCGGTGTTTCTCATGGTTTCTCCTTCGACTCGAGAAACTGCCGCCGGCGACTGCGTTCTCTCGCGACGCAGCCTGGAGCGCGTCCTGCTGGCCACGATGGCGCTGATGGTCGTGGATTGGACGGTGATGATTCACCTGGCCGGAGGCTTGGCCGGGTTCCTGGTGTCGCACTGGTACGCCAGAAGCGAGGCCTGGGCGGACGAACTCGGCCGGGGCTATGTGCTCTTCACCCATCTCTCGCTGACCAATTCGATGATCTTCACCGCCGCGGCGGCGCTCCACACCAGCCAGGGGCTCAAGGACCGCGCCCCGCGCTGGGCCTTCACCGCGCCGGCGCTTGCGTTCTTTGCGGTAGAGATTGTCATGGGCGGCAACCGGATTTTTTTTGCCCTCTACCTGCTGGCCGTGGCAACCTCGGCTTGGCTCTATGGGCGCGGAAAAATCCTGATGGCGATGTTCGTCGCCGCCCCGGTTCTGATTTTTGTGTTCAGCGCCTGGGCTTCGGTGCGGGCGCACATCGGAGACATCCCCGACTCGCTGAGCAAAAATGTGCTGGAAGTGGACATCGGCAATAGCGCGATGACCCACTCGATGAATGTGACCGAGGGCATGGGCGTCATGCTTCTCATGCATATGATCAATGACTTCGGAACAAAGTTCCCTTACCTCGAGGGAGGCACGTATGGGCGCCTGCTCACGTTTTTCTTCCCCCAGAGCGCGGCCGCGGGACGGCCTCCGGATTTTTCCACGCTTTCGGCGCAGCTCTACGAGCCCGGCCGCATCACCAGCCTGGGATCGACCGCGCTGGGCGAGGCCTACGCCAACTTCGCCCTGGCCGGCGTTCTGGTGATGCCCGCTTTGACCTGGCTGAGTGTGCGCTCGACCGCGATCCTTGGCCACGGCGGCGGAAGGCACGGCCTGCTCTCCGCCCTCGGCTTCGTCATGTTTGTGTGCTTTGTGCGTTTTCCGTTCGCCGAGAATGCCCAGACGCTGATGGCAGCGGCCGGCCTGGTTTGGCTGTTTCGCGCCGAACGCGGGTTAAGCCTGCGAGAGCCGGCGGTTCAGGAAGCGGAGGTGCGATAACCATGTTTTCCCAAAATCAAGAGGACAGGATGATTCAGGCCGTCTTCGGCCGGATCGGCGTGAAGACGAGGAAGTTTGTCGAGTTCGGATTTGGATTCGTGCAAAATAACACCCTGCGATTCGCCCTCCGCCACCGCGGCTCCGGCCTGTATATGGACGGCTCCGAAAAGAACTGCAGAAGGGCGAGACTCCTGTGGGCGGCCGTCCCTTTGAACGTCAAGATTAAGCAGGCTTGGCTCGAACGGGAAAACATCGATGAGCTGATTCGCCAAGGCGTGGGCGCTGGTGAAATCGATTTGCTGTCGATCGATGTCGACGGCAATGACTACTGGTTATGGAAAGCCATCTCTTCCATCTCGCCCCGCGTGGTCATCGCCGAATACAACGCGAGTTTCGGCCCGGATCGCGCGGTCACGGTACCCTACGATCCAGCTTTCGACCGGCACCATAAGCATCCATTGGGCTTCTATCACGGCATGTCGCTGGCAGCCGCGGAAAAGCTGGCCGCCGCCAAGGGTTACTCCTTGATTGGCTGTGAGGACGCCGGTGTCAACGCACTTTTCGTGAGAAAAGATCAGGCTGGCCCGTTCGCCGCACTCACTGCAAGACAGGCCTTCAAACCGCACTCCAACCGGGTGCGGCGGAACTACACCCAGCACGAACAGGAGAAGTTGGTTTATTCGCTTCCCGTTATCGAGGTTTGACACTATGGGCAAGCTCGCTTCGCACGCTGCCAAAAGAATCGCCGAAACCAGTCTACTTACTGTGTTGGTGCTTGTCGGCTCTGCGCTAGGTCAGACCTACGATTGCCAGTCCAACAGCGTTCTCTACATTGGGGGCCCGGTGGCCTGCTGGGCGGGCTCGGACATCGGAGCACAGATAAATTCGGAGCTTTCTCCTGGACAGACTCAGATGAGTACCTGTGTCCGGCATCTCTAACCGATGTCTCTAACCGATGTCTGCGTCCCATCAAGCATTCGAGGCAGCAGAACGAAAGCAATCCCATGGCGTTGTCGAAGCCATAGCAGGGACGGTTGGGAACTCCTCTGAGCAGGCCAACTGCGTGGTATGCGCGGGCTTGACGTCGGCCTCCATCGAGGGGCTGTTCGACACCCGCTTCGGAATCGAGGGCAGCTTCGAAGTGCGGCGCTGTCTGGAGTGCGGCTTGGAGCAGCTTTTCCCCATCCCGGCTCCGGCTGAACTGAAGAA
>JBEKWP010000002.1:0-88120 GCA_049512915.1 Candidatus Sulfotelmatobacter sp. | reverse complement strand
AAAAGGCTCCGATCTCGACGCGAGGAACGCGAATCACAATCAGCCTCCAGGAATTTATTTCGGATGAGGAATTCACAGGACGCTCCTGCCCAAAGTAAAGACTTGAACACAAACACTCCCCACTGGCTAACCGTTCTCAACCGTGAAGTCATTGCCTGCACCCGCTGCCCACGGCTGGTCGCCTATCGCGAGCAGATAGCCCACGAGAAGCGTCGCGCTTATCGCGACCATGAGTATTGGGGCAAGCCCGTGCCTGGCTTCGGCGACTCTGAGGCGCGGGTGCTGGTCATGGGCCTCGCTCCTGGCGCTCACGGCTCGAACCGCACTGGACGGCCCTTCACCGGCGACGCCTCGGGCAAGTTCATGTTCCCTGTGCTCTATGAAACCAACAAGCCCACGCCGCAGGAACTCGCGAACTGCTCGCATTTTCTCGATCGCGAGATGGCAGGATTAGAGAAGGTAAAGGTCGTGGTCGCCTTGGGCAAGATCGGTTTCGATGCTTATCTCAACTATATGAAACGGCTAGCCCACCCTTCCGCAAAGAACGCGGAGGAATGGGGCACCCGCTTCAGTAGAAAGAATTATGCCTTCAAACATGGCGCCAGTTACCGGTTACCAGACGGCAAGATGTTACTGGCCTCTTACCATCCTTCGAACCAGAACACGCAGACCGGAAAGCTCACGCGAGAAATGTTTGTGAAGATATTTAAGCAGGCGGCAAGACTTGCCGATGAATAAATTGAGGCGCCGCCAGGCAGATCGTTGCACCTTCCCCATTTGAATGGGGTCACAATGGAGAAGCGGGGGTCACGATCCGGGGCGGCGCCGATCACCTGGTTTGCCGCTTGGAAGGCGTCTGGTCTAAAACCCCACCATGACCGGTTCCGGCTCCAGGCGGACACCCCAGATTTCTTCCACGCGATGCTGGATCTGGTCTTTTAGTGCGAGCACGTCGGCGGCTGTGGCTCCGCCGCGATTGACGATGGCGAGGGCGTGTTTGGTCGAGATGCCGACGTGGCCAGAGCCGAATCCTTTGGCGAAGCCGGAGCGCTCGACGAGCCAGGCGGCGGAAACTTTCTTGCGAGTATCGAGTGCGGGGTAGTTGGGCACGGTGAATCCTCGCGCGGCGGCGCGCTGCTTCAGATCCTCATGCTGTTCTGCCGTGAGTACAGGGTTTTTGAAAAACGACCCGGCGCTCTGGCTGTCCACGTCTCCGGGAGTGATGAGCATGCCCTTGAGGGCGCGGATGTGGCGCACGGCCTCGCGGGCTTCGGCCAGGTTCGGCTGAGTTTCGCGGCCCTCGAAATGGCGCTTGAGGTCAGCGTAGGTAATGCGAGGGCTGCCTCCGGGCGTAAGCCTGTAGGTGACGCGGAGAACGATGAAGCGTCCGCGCTCGGTGGTGTTGAAGATGCTGGCGCGGTAGCTGAACTCGCAAGCTTCGGGGCAGAGTTCGCGTACCTGAGTGTCTTTTAAATCGAGCACTTGCACGGCGGCGATGGTCTCGGAGACTTCCTGGCCGTAGGCTCCGACGTTCTGCACGGGCGTGCCACCGACGCTGCCGGGGATTCCGCTCAGGCATTCGACGCCGGCGCAGCGGGCCATTACTGCGCTGGAAACGAATTTGTCCCAGGATTCGCCGGCGCCGGCATCGAAAAAAGTTTTGCCGTTTTCGTCGTGGCCGCTGCGCTGGTCGATGCCTTGAACGGAAACTTTCAGCACCAGGCCGGGCCAACCGGCATCGGCGACCAGCAGATTGCTGCCGCCGCCCAGGACGAACAAAGGCAGGTCGTGGGCGCGCGCGAAAGTGACCGCCTCCTGCACTTCACCGATGGTCCGGGCTTCGACGAAATATCTTGCCGGGCCTCCGATTTTGATGGTGGTCAGCGGCGCGAGCGGGATGTTTTCGAGCAGGAGCACGAATGAGGAACTGCTGCGGCTAGGCCGCTGAAACTTTGCTAACCGCCGCGATCACGTCTTCCACATCCTGCTCGGTCATTGCGTGAAACATGGGCAGGCTGATGAGTTGCTCGTAGGCGGTTTCGGCGACGGGGTATTCCCCGCCCCGGTAGCCAAACCGATCGCGATAGTAGGGATGCAGATGCACGGGAATGTAATGCACGTTGACGCCGATGTTCTCCGCCCGCAACGCGCGGAACACGTGGGCGCGATCTCTTTTCAGTTGCGAAGGATTGATCCGGGCCGGATACAGGTGCCAAGCCGGGTTCACGTCGAGCCGCACGCTGGGGGCAACCACGCCTCGCAGGTTTCGAAACGCGGCCGTGTACCGAGCCGCAACCTCGCGGCGGCGCGCGAGGTTTGCGTCAAGCTTTTTCAACTGCGATAGGCCGAGCGCGCAAGCTACGTCGGTTAGTCGGTAATTGAAACCCAACAGAACCATTTCGTAGTGCCATTGCCCGGATGCGTGGCGCGTGCGGGCGTCGCTCGAAATCCCGTGGTTGCGGAAGCGACGCAAATTTTCCGCGAGATCTGCGCGGTCGGTCGTGACCATGCCACCTTCTCCAGTTGCCAGATGCTTCACCGGGTGAAAGCTGAACACCGACATGTGCGCAATGCTGCCGGTGTGTCGGCCATTATATTCCGCGCCCAGCGCGTGGCAGGCATCTTCGATCACGATGAACCCGTGACGCTCGGCCAGGGCGAGAATGGGATCGAGATCGGCAGGGTGCCCGGCGTAATCAACCGGCAAAACGGCGCGGGTGTTGGGTGTGATGCGCTCGGCCAGGCGATCGGGATCGAGATTCAGAGTATCGGGAGAGACGTCGGCGAAGACCGGGCGCGCGCCCTGGTAGAGTACACAATTCGCTGTGGCCGCGAAGGTGAGTGGCGAGGTGATCGCCTCATCGCCGGGCTTCAGGCCAGCGGCGAACGCAGCTCCATGTAAGGCCGCAGTGCCAGAACTAAAAGCAACTGCATACTTCGCGCCCACCCGCGCCGCCAACGCCTCTTCGAATTCCGCGACCTTGGGTCCGGTGGTGAGCCAATCGGAGCGCAGGACATCCACTACGGCCTGGATGTCGTCTTCAGAGATCGACTGCCGCCCATACGGGAGCATGGTTCTGCGCACGGGAGCGCCACCGTCGATGGCGAGCACTTCCTGGCTTGTGGGCGTTGCGCGCATGTGAGTGCTTTACTTTTTCCGGCTCGAAGACTTCCCTTAGGCAGCAACGGGTGCTTTAGCCTGCGAGATCAACTCCTGCAGTTGATCGTTCGTCAGCCAACTCGAGTTCGCGTCGCTTGTGTACCGGAAACCCTCCGGCAGGGCGCGGCCACTGACCCAATTCTCGCCGCTCCACCATGGGTGCGAGGGCCGGATCACGTACATGCCCTCGACCTCAACCGTGTTTCGAGCCTCATCTTCGGAGACCAGAACTTCGTGCAACTTCTCTCCCGGCCGGATGCCGATGACTTCGATCTCGCAACCGGGTGCGATGGTTTCGGCGAGGTCTGACATTCGCATGCTGGGAATCTTAGGAACAAAGATCTCGCCGCCGTGCATTTCTTCAATACATCGAATGACAAACTTCACGCCGCGATCGAGGGTGATCCAGAAGCGAGTCATCCGCGGATCGGTGACGGTGATCCTGCCGGTCTTGCGTTGCTCCAGAAACACCGGAATGACGCTGCCCCGGCTGCCGACGACATTGCCGTAACGGGCACAGGCGAAACGAGTATCTTGAGAACCGGAGTAGGCATTGGCCTGAACAAAGACCTTTTCGGCGCAAAGTTTCGTCGCGCCGTACAAATTGATGGGATTCACGGCTTTGTCGGTGCTCAGCGCCAGCACCCGGTGCACGCCCTGGTTGATGGCCGCATCGATCACGTTGCGGCTGCCCATGATGTTGGTCTGGATGGCCTCGAACGGGTTGTACTCGCAGGCGGGAACCTGCTTCAGCGCCGCGGCATGCACCACCACGGTCACGCCGGCGAAAGCGCGCTCCAGGCGGCCCGCATCGCGCACGTCCCCGATAAAATACCGCAGGCTCGGATGATCCATCCCCGACGCGCGCATGTCGTGCTGCTTGAGTTCGTCACGGCTGAAGATGACCAAGCGCTTGGGGTGATACTCCTTCAGCATGGTCTCGACAAACTTCTTCCCGAAGGACCCGGTTCCGCCCGTGACGAGAACCACCTGTTCCGACCAATTCATCCCATCCGCCTCATGTCAAAAGAAGCTACACGCGCCGCAGACCATCGTACAGCCTGCGCCTGCATCTGGGGAAGCGCAGTTAGGTGGAGGCTCAGCTTGAATTCCCTTCCGTGGCGTCATCCCGAGCGGAGCCGCTTTTCAGGCGGAGCGAAGAGAGTCCAAGAAGAGGGAATTCGACGGGGGAAGCTGAAACTGGGTTAAGTATTTACCGATCCTGCATCGAGCGGTTCGTGTGTGAGTTTCTCTGCGCTGAACTTTTTCCACAGCGCAAGGGATAGAGACTCGTACTCTTCATCCGACATCTTGTCAGCAACGGAGTCGTTGTCCGCGATCGTGCGGAGTTCTTCGTAGCTCATTCGGGAATAATCGATCGCATCTGTTGTTTTCTGCTGACGTTCTTCGGTCCGTCCCCGCTTGAATTCATGCAGAACTTCCACCAGAGTCTTCGACCCGGCAGGGGGATGCCACTGCTCAACCGGGTATGCGCCTCGGACCTCATCAGGAAGCAAGCTCTTTCCCAAGTGGATCGCTCCAACTTCAACTTTATTTCCTGAGAAAGATGTTCCGCTCGGAGTGCAGGCGGGTCAAGGGAAATGGGGTGTTGAATGGTAACTAGAATGGCTCCCCCGGCAAAGCAGGCAGCCGAACTTCACATCCCCAATCGGGAGCGCGCGCTGCGGATCGCGGCATCAAGTTTCGGGAAGCGCTTCACTTCGGTGGCGATGCGATGCCTTGCCATCCCGCGCCAGTGCCGTAGGGGAGAAGTTGTCAGCGTGGCGTACAGAGTCTCGCGAGTACCGTTGGCAAACCATTCTTTATAGGCCTCCGCTCCTAACCCCATGTCGACCACGCTAAATGTATTCGTCTCGCACGCCGCGATCAGAATCTTCGCCATCAGGCAGTAGCCGGGAGAATTCTCGTGGTCGCGCGTGTCGAAGGTTGTCTGATACAAGGACCAGCCTCCTTGAAACTGAAAACCATAACTCCAGGCAACCCGACGCTCGCCGATCTTCAATGTGGTCAAAGTCACGATCCCGGTGTCAGCGAATCTTCGGGCAAGATCCTCCATAAAGAAGCGGCGCTCGGGTGCGGAGAGGAAGCTGACACCGTTTTTGGCTCGAAAGCGCGCGACCTGGATATTTACGAAGTCTGGCAAGACCGTCTGAATCTGGTCCCACGACTTGAGATAAACGCAGGTCACCGGGCCCTCACGCTCCATCGCCTTCAGGCAACGGCGGAGCTGGCGCTTGCGCGTGACGGAAGTCTTCAACTCCTGGCGTTGCTCCGCCGAACCCAGCTCTACCTGGGGGCACAAGGATGACGGTCGAAGGTACAGGTGAAAACCATACTTCTTTGCCGCAGCCCGAAGGGCGGCGGGGGTCGCCGAGTCTGCCGGCAAACTGGCCAGCACAAGATTGCCCACGCCCAACTGGCGAAGCTCAGCCAATACTTTGTCGACGAATTCTGCCCGCCGCTGCGGATGGCTCAGGAACTCGCAGTAGTCCGCAGTCGTGGCGTTGAGAAAGCTTACGTTTTGTTCGCCGGGGTCTGCGCCCAGACACGCCACTGCCACCAAGTCATCGCCGTCGTAGCCAAGAAAAAGCAAAGGCTTCAGCGAGGCTTGATAGGCAGACTGGACGGCTAGAGCCCATTCCCAGGTGTAGAAAACTTTGGGCAGCTCCATCTGCAAGACCAGGTCATTCCAGCGCCGCTGCAGAGAAGAATCTTCGGGAATTTTCCTGAGCAGAACGATTCGCAAACTTACTTTCCCCCCGTGGCTTCCACTCCGGAAGAGAGATAGCACCAATCGGTGACATAAGGGCGAGAGCCGTCATCCCCGCGTGATTCTAACCTACCGCGCGCTGGAGGCGAGCGTGCAGCCCGCTCAGGTGAGCCGCGAACTCCGGAAGCGTCGTGCTCGCGGTCACATGGATTCGCGGAAGCGTAAAGGAATTCGAAGGAGCGGCACGCCAATGCTCCACGTTGAGGAATGCGCAGCTGAACCCGGCTTCTTGCGCCAGGGCCACTTCGCGTTCTCCCATTGCGGAAGAGTTGCCGAAGGGATACGCGAATGCCCAGACCTGCCGCCCCAAGGCACGTTCCAAGCCGTTCTTGCCTTCCTGAACCTCGTGGCGGGCTTCCTCTTCGCTGCATAGCGACAAGACGGGATGCGACAGGGTGTGCGCTCCGATGGTCATTCCAGACTCAGCCAGCTTTCTCAGTTCGGCAATATTCACGAGGCGCCATCGCCTTTCAGAACGGAATGCAGCAGAAAGCTCAGAACGAAGAACCGGCGTCCCGCCGCAGTGACTGCGCACCAGGTCCATCCAATCCGCGCGGGCTCTTGCGTCCAATCGCGAGGCTCTTCTGACCGTACTCCACCACTGGGCCTGAAAATCGCGTGAAGGTTCGGCGGCTTCTTCGCCGGGAAGCTGCAACCCGAGTCCGTCGAGCGGCCGAGCACGCATTAAGAGGTAAAGCTCCTCGTACCAGAGCATGCCTGGTTTGAGATCGCACGACGCTCCGGTCACGAAAAACAGGCATGGGACCTTTTCGCTTTGTAGCACGGGGAGCATGTCGGTCAGTGTGTTCAACAGACCGTCATCGCAGGTGACCAGAACGGCCCGGGGAGGAAGTTGCTTGCCATGTTCAATCCAGGCTCGAAAGTCGTCGGGATGAACCACATGGTAGTGAGCTTTGAGGAATTGCAGCTGCTGCCGAAAGATCTCCGGACGGAGCAGATTTCCGTCGAGAACAACTTCCGCAACGGAATGATCGGAGGGAACGACTCCATGGTAATTCACGACCGCATAGCCGCCGGGCGGCATTATGTGATCGAGCCATCCGATTTGATGCAAAGCCGGATATACCGCGTGCTTCAAGAATGGACTAACCAGCCGCATGCTCGACCACAGGATAGCATCATGCAACCGCCCAGTTTCCTGTCATTGCAGCCGGGTTTTGCCTGAGAGTGCCTCGGTTTAATTTGTGAATTTATGGCGCGTCCGCACACCCGCCTTCCTGAACCTGCTCCAGCCCGGCAGACACGTTGCACCAGAAGTACCGGCTTCCAGATAGGTGAATGGTTTCTCGCTCGGCAATGCTAGAATTGTCGGCGAAACCGATACATAAGAATGAGAAAGTCCCAGTCGATGAACCAGCCAGCGACTCGGGGGGCTTTCCTGGCGTGACGAGGTGCCTGACCGGCGAGTCCAGGCTGGAAAGGCTTTGAAACCCTGATGAGGAGAATTCATGGATTCCGGACCGCTGGTGCAGGCCAATAGCTCAATCGTTCGCGAGATGCAATCCGCGGACTTTGGAAGAATGAGCGGCCCGCGCGCTTACCCGGAGCTTGCCTCTCAGGAATCGGCAGTCCGCGACTATCTTCGAGTTTTGCTGAAACGCAAGTGGACGGTGCTTGCTTGTCTGTTCATTGTTTTTTCCGTAGTCGCCATCGCCAGCCTCAAGATGACCCCGGTGTATGAGGCAAGCGGCAGCATTGCCATCAACAAGCCGGATTCCAGCCTGGGCAACTTTAATAATTCCACAACCTTCAACCTTGACTATTACGATCCGACGGAACTCGAAACCGAAGTGAAGATTCTGCAGAGCGATCTTCTGGCCCTGCAGGTAGTGAAAGATCTAGGCCTCGACCGCCGGCCCGAGTTCGGCGGGCAAGCAGCAGCTTCGCCCTCGTCGCTCGATCTTGCCCCCGATCCTTTGCAAGCCGACCCCAGCCGGACTTCTGCTCTGCTGGGTAGTTTCCGGGGAAATCTAAAGGTCACCCTCGCCCCTAACACCAAAATCATCGAGGTGCACTACACCAGTCCCGACAAGGAATTAGCTGCTAACGTCGTGAATAAGCTGATGGAGGACTACACCGAGAACAACTTCAAGTCCCGCTTCGACTCCACCATGCAGGCCGAGGATTGGCTCAAGAATCAGCTCGTGGACTTGCAGATGAAGGTGGAAAGCTCCCAGCAAAAATTGGTGCAATACCAGAAAGAGCACGAGATTCTGGGCATCGACGAAAAGCAGAACATCACCACAGCAAAACTTGACGAATTGAATAAAGCCCTGACTGCTGCGGAATCCGAGCGCATGGACAAGGAATCGGTCTACAGGCTGGTGCAATCTGGCGATGCCGACACCGTCGCATCCGCAGTCTCGGCCCTGGACGCGGCTGGAGCCGGAACCCAATCGGGAGGTCTGCTGGA
Organism: Candidatus Sulfotelmatobacter sp.; assembly: GCA_049512915.1. GTDB lineage: Bacteria > Acidobacteriota > Terriglobia > Terriglobales > Acidobacteriaceae > Sulfotelmatobacter. The sequence goes on along the minus strand of JBEKWP010000002.1, from coordinate 79,735 downwards.
GAGTCTCCGTTCGAAGGAAGCTGACCTGAAAATCCAGGCCGCCCAACTGAATACTCAATTCGGGCCGTCTTACCCAAAACTGGCTCAACTGAACAGCCAACTTAAGGAAGTCGACGCGCAGATCCTTTTGGAATCGAAGAAGGTCGCGGCCAAGGTTCGCGGACAGTATATGGCGGCCCTGCAGCGGGAAAACCTGCTACACGACGCTCTCGAAAAACAGAAGCAGGAGGAGAACAAGCTCAACGAGAGTGCAATCGACTACAGCATATTGAAGCGCGACCTCGACAGCTACCGCCAGCTCTATGAAGGACTGATGGAGAAAATGAAGGAGGCCGGGGTTTCGGCGGGGCTTAAATCCAACAACTTTCGCATCGTGGACGTCGCCCGGGTGCCAACCTATCCCATCGAGCCCAATATTCCGCGGAATCTCGCATTTGCCTTCATACTGGGATTGACCTCTGGCGTGGGGCTCGCCTTCCTGCAGGAGGGATTGGACAACACGGTGCGCACCTCGGAACAGGCACAAATGATTTCCGGCCTGCCTCCGCTCGGCATGATTCCACTCCCCGCGAAAACAGCGCGCGAAGGCGCCAACCCGAAGCGCCTGGTAATCGCCACCTCCTCAAAGGAAGCGGTGGAGATGGTCGCGCAGTCGAGGCCTCATTCGCAGATGGCGGAATCCTATCGCGCACTGCGGACTTCGCTGCTGCTCACTAACCTGGGAGCGCCTCCAAAGGTAATCATGGTCACCAGCGCTCTGCCCCAGGAAGGAAAGACGACCACCAGCATGAACACTGCGTTGGTGCTGGCTCAGAAAGGCATTCGAGTCCTGCTGATCGATGCCGACTTGCGACGGCCCAGCATCCATAAGATCCTGGGCATGGGTCCGCGCAGCGGGCTCAGCAACGTTCTCACCGGAAGCGCCACCTTGCAGCAGACGATTACGCGCTCCTCCATCTTGCCCAACCTGTCTATCCTGCCGGCGGGAACGCCCCCGCCGAATCCGGCTGAACTCCTCGCGTCCACCAACATGCGAGATGTGTTGGAGGAACTGCGCGGGCAATATGATCACATCGTGGTCGACACCCCTCCCACTCTGTCGGTCACCGATGCCGTGGTGTTGTCGCCGCGAGCCGATGCCATCGTCCTGGTGATCCGCTCCGGGCAGACCACCAAGCAAGCACTGCGCCGCTCCCGCGATATTCTCACCCAGGTCAATGCCAAGGTGTCAGGCGTCTTGCTGAATGCAGTCGACCTCAGCTCGCCCGACTATTACTACTACTACGAATACAAGAGCAAATATTCCCGGTACTATCGCGAAGAATCGCACGATGGCGATGAAGAGGATGGTGACACCGAGGATAGTGCTGAGGCATCGCCCAACAGCGCGTAGAAAGATACAGGCACGGGTTCGTGGCTGCGCTCCCAGTTGCACAACATGGAAATACTTCTCAATTCAACACGGCGGAAGGGACTTGTCTTTGGGGCCGGCGCGGCAGTTTGCCTGATCTATGTGCTGCTGGCGGGGCGCCTTTTTGTCGCTTCGCTGTACGGGGAAATATCGGCCGGAGAGGTACCGAAACTCGCGAGTCTGCAGCGGGCGGCCCATCTTGATCCCTCGAACGCAGACTACCGCGATGTTCTGGGAGACTATTACGCGCAGGCCGGCGACCTGGAAAAAGCCATTGCTCACTACACAGCGGCCACAAACCTTAACCCGCATTCCGCCCGTTACTGGCTTGATTTGGCCAACGCCTACCTGGTGCTGGGAGACCGATACATTTCGAATCAAACCCTGGCATTGGAACACGCGATCGAGGCCGATCCAACCCGGCCTGATGTGGCCTGGGAAGCGGCCAACTTCTACCTTGTGCAAGGCAGCGACGAGAAAGCTCTACATGAATTCCGCGTAGTTATGGCGAATGATCCTTTCAAGGCCGGCGACGCGATTCGACTTTGCTGGCACATCAAGCCAGATGTGGACGAGCTTTTGCGCGACGCCGTTCCCGCCCGGCCCGAGGCTGATATCGCGTTTCTTAGCCTGCTGATGACTCCGAGAAAAATCGATCTCAGCACGACCACGGCACCGTCGAATCCCAGTGGAAAAAGGTGGGTGTACACGCTGGCCGCGGCAGATGCCCGGGCAGAGTCGAACGCCTGGGCTAATGCCTCGATTTCGCTTTCCGGGTATACGGGTGGCGCAACCGGGAACAACGTAGCAGCCATGATTACGGCCAGCACTCCGACCACAATTGAGATCACAAACCCGGCCGGCACGGCGACCAACACCGGTGCGCCCGTGTTGATGATTTCGAGAGCAGTTTCGGATTCAGATATGCCCGCACCCGCCGGCACAAACCGGGAAACGGAGGCCACCGCCAAAGTGTGGGCCGCTTTGATGGCTTCGCGCCAACCCTTCGAGCGACGCTCCGTGTACGGATATATCCAGTACCTGATTGACCACAAGGACATGGAACAGGCGCGCCTGGTATGGCAGCAAGCCGCGCCGCGTTTCGGTTTGTCCGCATACTTGCCCACGGCGAGAAATTTGATAGTCAACGGCGATTTCAGCCTGGACGTTTTGAATGGCGGCTTTGATTGGCAGTACGAGAAATTGCCCAGCGTCGCTTTGACGCTGGATCCCAGCGATTTTCACAGCGGCACGCGTTCGTTGCTGATCGCCTTTGACGGGCCCCGAGTGAGCGATGCGGGAATCCTCCAATTCATCGCGGTGCGACCCAGCACTACCTATGATTTCTCGGCATATTATAAGAGTGGAGATTTCGAGGGTGCCGGCGGACCGCATATCACTATCCAGGATGTGGTATCGAGAGCCGTGTTGTACGACAGTGACGAACTGAAAGAGCGGGGATACTGGAAACTTGTCAGCAAAGAATTCACCACGGCAAACGATTGTGGACTGCTGGAACTGCGCATCCGGCGCGTGCCGGAAGGGAGCCCGATCCGTGGTAAGCTCTGGCTCGATGATTTCCGTCTCGTGGCGAAAGGGCAATAACCCTTCGAATCGGATCGATTCCATCGCATGAGCGCAAACAGCACTACCGCGAGCCCTCGAAGCCAACGCGCGGAACAAGCCGGCACGGTTCTGCTCTACGGCATCTTCGGTTTGCTCCTGTTTGGGCCGCTCGCGTTCGGCGCGACCGAACCCTGGTCGATCTTCCTGATGGAGGCCGGCTCTGCGGCGTTGTTCTTGCTGTGGATTGGGAAACAGGTTCTTCAAGACGGGATGAAGATCACGTGGAATCCCATTTTTCTACCCATGGGAGTGTTCGGCCTGCTCATCGTTTCGCAACTCATCTTTGGGAGAGTTTATTGGGGGAGCGCGTACCGGCACGAAACGGAATCGAAAGCGCTCCTGTACTTCGCCTACGGCCTGCTGTGCTTCCTCGCCGGGCAGACTCTGCTGCGGGGTTCTCAGGCGCGCCGCCTGGCGCTCATCTTTTCGGTGTATGGTGCTGCGCTGGCGGGCTTTGCACTAATCTATGGCATCTCAGCGAATGACAAGTTGTACTGGTTGCGGCTGCCCCGCAATGGAGGCTGGATTTACGGCCCTTATGTAAACCACAACCATTACGCCGGTCTGATGGAAATGCTGGTTCCAATTCCCCTGGTGCTGGCGCTGACCCAGCTTGCTTCCACCAAAACCCGTGCGGTGGCGGCCGCGACGGCCGCTCTCATGGTGGGCACGATCTTCCTTTCGGGATCACGTGGCGGCATGCTGGCGATTATGGCGGAACTCGTCATTCTGACGGTCTTGCTGGTCAAGCAGAAACGCAATCTCCGTACCGCTGTCCTCGTCGGCGTGTTTCTCGCGATGGTGGTGGGATTGATTCTGTGGGTAGGCGGAGACGCGGTCGTAAAGCGCTGGGCTGCGGTGAGTTCGTCCCACTCGGAGATCTCCAATGACGTGCGCCTAAACATTGACCGCGATGCGTTTCGGATGTTCCTCAAAAAGCCTGTTCTGGGGTGGGGCCTGGGAACTTTTCCAGTGGTGTATCCGCAATTCCGGACCTTCTATACCAATTCCTTCGTGAATGAGGCGCACAACGACTATCTGCAACTGCTGGCAGAGATGGGCCTGTTGGGGTTTGGAACCATGCTCTGGTTTCTTTTGACGCTCTATACCCGGGCCGTGAAGAAACTCGGGAATTGGGTCGGGGACCTGAGCGGCGCCACGGCCCTGGCCTGTGTGCTCGGCCTGACCGGCATCCTGGTCCACAGCGCGTTCGACTTCAATCTTCAGATCCCTGCCAACGCCGCGTTGTTTTACGTGCTCTGCACCATCGCAGCCGCGAAACCCTTCGCGCAGCCCGCGCGCAAGCGCCGCATGGCACGAAGCAAACCTCCCGAAGAAACTCCGGACTCGCAGGAAGCGCTGCCGCAGCCAGCCACAAATTTCTGACCTTATTTTCTAATCTTCCACCCAAAAGTGTCGAGCCGTCCGGCAGCGCCGGACGGCTCAAAACATTTCCGAACTCGAATGTGATGCTCTTCGTTACTTGGCCCCTTCATTCATTAGGGCTTGCAGGGCTGAGCGGTGAGCTGCTCTGCAGAATCACCCAGACTGTTACCCCGACGATTGCCGCACCCCCGATGCCGACCGCAATAGGAGAATCCAACAACCCGCCGTTAGCCGCAGGGGCTGCGCCCGCCGCTTCCTTCTTCTTTTTCTTCTTGCTGTTGTTGGATTGGTCGCTCTGGTCGGATTGTTCGTCCAAAGTCTTGTCCTGTCCCTGAGCCAAGAGCGTGACCTTGCCGTCGGCGTCGGTGACGTTGAGGTCTCCCTTGCGGGCCGCGATCCGCACCGTGCCGTCAGTATCGGTCACGTTGAATTCTGTCCACGACGCATTGGAAGCCGGCGCTACCCGCACGTCGCCAGCCGTCGTGGCCATGCCTTTCGATGTGGAAACGGACACCGCTCCGTGCTCCACTTTGAGGGAGGAGCCTTCAAATTGCACCAGAGAGTCACCGAGGACCGTAACGCTCGAGCCCGGAGCGTGGATGTTGGCGGCCGAATCAGGACGGGTTTGCACCAGATCACCGGAAAAAATTGCAGAAGACTGCGGGACACGGCCGCCGTTTAGCCAGGCGCCATCCGTGTAAAGCATCGCCGCACCGGAATCGGCGGCAATCAGCGAAACAGGGAAAATCAGCAGTAGCACGCAACTCACCAACTTGCGGAAAGCAGCCATGCCCATCCCAAACTCCGTTATTAACTAATTTGGTGTCTGTTAGGGCATCGTACCCTCCAAGCTTCTTGCCAGTCAATGCTTTTTGTGCTTGGGATCGGACTCTACGGTGGAAAACTTTATCGTCGCTCTGCCGCATCAGGAGCCTTATCGCCAGCTTATCGCGACGCTACCGCCATTGATCAACCGTCTTCCACCAGACCAGTCTCAACCATTCATCCAGCAACGTCTTCGCCCACTGGCGATGGGTCCACCACTTGACGCCGAACTGCGTTTCGTCACGCGCAGCCGCGACCGAGTAGTCGTGTCCCGGGACTTCACGCCGGAAAATGCTCAACGCGCGCCGGGTGTGGAAATCTGAGGTCACGATCAACACACTCTTGCCGCCTTCGCCGGCCAAACACTTCTCCGCGTCCTTCGATTCATCTTTAGTCGACAATCCATCGATCGGACAAATGCTGATCGACGCTGCCTGGGGCAAAGCCGCGATGTGCAAATCCTGCATCTGCAAATTCTGGATGTACTTCTGCGCCAGCTGAATCTGAGTAAAGTCGTAGATCTTCGCATTTGCCGGAACATCGAGCAGCACCCGTCGTCCATATCCCTGCGCGAGAAGTTCGAGAGCCCGTTGCGGGCGCCGGTCGGTTTCCCCTGCCAGCACCAGGATCACGTCCGAGTGGAGTGGTGAATCCACCACCAGGAAGTCGCCGGCTCTCGCGGCCAGCACGATCAGCAATCCTCCTGACAGTACTGAAACCAGCCACCAACCCCGACTCCGTCTGCCAAGTATTTTCATAGATTTCCGGCCCCGGAAGATGAACCTTGTCCCTCATCACCCAACGAACTCCACAGCAATGTCGCAGTGCGACTGCATGCTAGAATCGAAAATGAAATTCAGCCACGAAAGAGACTCCCCATCGCGAAGATGAAGAAACATTCTGCCGCAAATCGGGCCGCCAGCAGGCCAGGTTACGATGAGATCAAGAACAAGATCCAGCAGGGCCAGGCGCGGATTGGCATCATCGGCCTCGGCTATGTTGGACTGCCGCTGGCTCTGCTGTTCAGCGAACAGAAGTTCTCCGTCACCGGCTTCGATATCGATCAGCGCAAGATTGACACCCTGGCTCGAGGTGAATCCTACATCTACCGCATCGCGGCGGAAGAGATCCGGAAAGCCAAGAAGCAGGGCTTTTCGGCCACCTCCGAATACGCCCGGATCGCCGAGATGGACGCCATCATCATCTGCGTCCCCACTCCTCTCAACCAATATCACGAACCTGATCTCAGCTTCATCACCGATACCACACACGCCATTGCGCCCCATCTGCAGGCCGGGCAGTTGGTCGTTCTCGAGAGTACAACGTATCCCGGCACCACCGAAGAAGTCATGCTGCCAATTCTGGAGAAAGAAAACAAGAACGGGCTGAAGGCTGCCCGCGGTGCTTCAGGCGCGCCGAAAGCAGAGAAGCAATTCTTTGCGGCTTTTTCTCCGGAACGCGAGGACCCGGGCAACACCACGGTCGCCCGTCGCGACATTCCTAAAGTCGTGGGCGGAGTAAATCCGCAGGCCTCGGAGTTGGCTGGCGCTCTCTATGGTTCCATCTTCCATCGCACCGTTCCGGTATCCTCGCCCGCCGCGGCCGAGATGACCAAGCTGCTGGAGAATATTTACCGCTGCGTCAACATCGCTCTGGTCAACGAGCTTAAGATGCTCTGCCTGCGCATGAATCTGGATATTTGGGAGGTCATCGCCGCCGCTTCCACCAAGCCTTTCGGCTTTCACCCCTTCTACCCGGGACCTGGATTGGGAGGTCACTGCATTCCCATCGATCCCTTCTACCTATCGTGGAAGGCGAAGGAATTTGACTTCCGCACCCGCTTCATCGAGCTAGCGGGGGAAATTAATAACAACATGCCCTATCACGTGCTCTCCTCCATCGGCGGGGCCCTGAACCAGCACAAGAAATCGGTGAACGGAGCGCGCGTCCTGATTCTGGGCGTCGCTTACAAGAAAGATATCGACGATCTGCGCGAGTCGCCCGCCCTCACCATCATCGAACTCTTGCAGCATGAAGGCGCCCAGGTCAGCTATCACGATCCTTATTTCCCCATGATCGGAAAGGGGCGCAAGTACGATCTACAGATGAAGCGCACCGAACTGGAGCGGCTGGGCCAGTACGATTGCATTGTGATCGTCACCGATCACTCCGACTATGACTTCAAAAAGATCGTCGGCGAAGCTCAACTGGTCGTCGACACCCGCAATGCCACCAAGGGGATCGATAGTCCGAAGGTTGTGCGCTGCTAAGCCAGCGCACTGCCAGAAGCGGAGCAGAGTGAGACCGGCCGGAAGTAAAAGCTCGCATGAGGTGTAATTTTTTGCTCTTTCTTGCCCGGCCCCAGACGGTCGTCGGTGCGGCCAGCATAAGTAACTGAAAGATCAGCAGGATAGACTTCCCGATTTGAGGTGGAAATGGCCTTTGCCGTGCAGATTTTGCTACCAGGCATCCAGCCGTGAGGTAGTAGACTATGGACTCCTCGACCCCCTGTAGTCCCAGGCTTTCAACGCCGCCCGGGGCCGAGAAACTTTCAAACCCAAACCGGGGTTTGAAGGACGGACGAGTAAAAGCCGCCATGAGTTCTTCTGTTTCTCAAGAGACTCTGTTCTCCCTGCTCCCGGAGACAAGAAAGCCGTGGACAGAATTCGTTTTCGGTACTGGCATGCAGGCTGCGGTGGTCGCGCTTCTGATCTGGGTGCGCCTGTTGTACCCCAACGTTGTCGCGGCTCCCGAGCACACGTTTCGCTCGATTGAACTGGTGAGCACTCCGGTTCCGGTGAATCATGAACCACAACCGCCGCTCCGGTTGGGGCAGCCCGCGGTGATCGCCCGGCTGGATCCTCCGGCCAACTCTCTGCGGCTGCCCGCGCCCCTGCCGAAGGCTCCAGCGAAAGTGCAAGACGATCCTGCTCCCGCGGTCGCCATCGCCGCCAGTAAATTGGAGCCTCTGCCCCCGGCGCCCGCGCCTGTGATTCCCAAGCCGGCGATAAGGACAAACGTATTTTCCTCCGGGAGTTCGGCTACTCCCACCCTGGCGCGCGCTCCCTCGCAGGTTCAGACCGGAGGCTTCGGCGATCCCAATGGAATTCCTGCCAAGGCGAATCAAACGAAAGCGATTAATATCGCGGCTGCCGGATCGTTCGATCTCCCATCCGGGCCGGGCTATGGCAACGGAACGGGCGGCGCCAAAGGCGTGCCTGGCGTGGTCGTAAGTACCGGCTTTGGCAACGGCACGGCTGTCCCTGACACTCGCCCTCGAGTCACGGGAACGGTTCAATCCAGCGGCTTCGCCAGCGCCGATGTGCCGGCGCCGCCCACCGTGCACTCTCGCCCCGCGGAGACCGCAACAGTGCTGCCCGCGGAAATCCTTTCCAAGCCGACTCCGGTCTATACTCAAGAAGCCAGGAATTTGAAGATTGAGGGTGAGGTGCTCCTGGAAGTGGTTCTGGAGGCCTCCGGCAAGCTCCGTGTGCTGCGCGTGGTCCACGGATTGGGTCACGGCCTCGACGATAATGCCGTCAAGGCCGCCGAACAGATTCATTTCAAGCCAGCGGTGAAGGATGGGCAGCCGACCGATTCCACGGTCGTGGTGCACATTATTTTTCAAATGGCGTAGGGTTCTCCCGGAAGGGTTTTATGCGTATTTTCCAGGTGGGTTCGTTTTCGTTGTTTCTGTGTCTGGTCTGCTCGCTGCCCGCGCTGTCGCAAAATTCAGCGTCTCCGGCGCCGCCAAGTGGGATCACTGCTGCGGCCCCGGCCGCGTCAGGCGCCGGAGAACTAACTTCTGCGCCAGCAGCTTCCTTCAACGATGTGATCGACCGCATGGTCGAGAGAGAGCATCTCTTCCTGGCCCAGATGCGCCACATGCATCCCATGGTCGAGACCTACCTTCAGGATCTCAAGAACGACAAAGACGGCAATGCCTACCCTTCGAAAGACCAGTATTTTCTGGGACGCCTCGACATGAGCGATGGTCCGGAAGACACTTCGTTCGTGGGCCAGCCCGGCTTCGGCCATCGCATGATGAACCATCTCACCGGCCTTTATTCACTGCACTTCCTGCCGCTGGGGTTCGCACAGATGGTGATCCTCGATACTGATTTCCAGAAGCGGTACTACAAATTCACTTTCGTCCGTCGCGAGTTTCTGGGAGAAGTTCGTTGCCTGGTGATTGACGTTGAGCCCAGGCCAGACGCAGGCACCGCCCGGTTCCTGGGCAGAATCTGGGTCGAGGATCAGGATTACAACGTGGTTCGCTTCAACGGCACGTATTCTCCCCATCCCAAGACCAGCTACTATTTGCACTTCGATAGCTGGCGCCTGAATCTTCGCCCCGGAACCTGGCTGCCCGCCTACGTGTACAGCGAGGAATCCGACCTCAAGTCCGGCATCGCCAAGAGTCTGCATTTCCGGGCTCAGACCCGTCTCTGGGGATATGACTTGAAAGCCTTGACCAAGAATTCAGAGTTTACCCAGATTCTGGTGGATTCTCCGCAGGACGCGTCTTCGGTGAAAGATCAGAGCGATGCGGCGGCCGACGCGTCACCCGTGATGGCCGAGCGCATGTGGGAGCGGCAGGCTGAAGATAACGCGGTTGAGCGTCTCCAGAAGATCGGCCTCCTGGCACCTCCCGGCGACGTCGATAAGGTCCTTCTGACCGTGGTCAACAACTTGTTGGTCACCAATAACGTCGATCTGCAGGGAGATATCCGTTGCCGTGTACTGCTCACGTCGCCTCTGGAATCGTTCACCATCGGGCATACCATTGTGATCAGCCGTGGCTTGCTTGATGTGCTTCCCGACGAAGCCTCGCTTGCCATGATTCTCGCCCACGAACTCAGTCACATCGTGCTGGGACATAAGTCGGACACAAAGTGGGCGTTCAACGACCGCATGTTGTTCCCCGATGAAGACTCATTCCAGCGGATGGATTTCAGACATTCCGCCCGTGACGAAGAAGCCGCAGACGCCAAGGCTATTGAGCTATTGAGGAATTCTCCTTACAAGGACAAGCTGGGAACTGCGGGACTCTTTTTGAAGTCCCTGCAAGAACATGCGCCTGATCTGCCAAATTTGATTCGCCCTCATCTGGGCGACGGGTTCGCCTGGGACAACGGCAAGGATGTCCGCATGGCAGAGCTGCTAGCTTCCGCGCCCGCGCTGGAGCCGAACCGCACCGATCAGATTGCCGCGCTTCCTCTCGGTGGACGCATCAAGCTGGATCCCTGGAGCGATCAGGTCGAACTGGCAAAGGCAAAGCCGGTGGCGCTGGCTTCCGCGCGCGAGAAGATGCCGTTCGAGATCACGCCATTCTTCCCTTACCTTACGAGACTCTCAACTCCTGGCAACGAGAAGGTTGCCCTCACCACGCCTGCCGCGAAGTAAGAGGCGTGAGTACGATGAATCTGCCCGTAGAGATAGACTTGGGATGACGCGCGGCTCTTCCGGGTATGATGGAAGGCGCTGTTGAGAAACGAAATGGCGCGCCGCCCGGCGCGCCACATACACATCAATATCGATCGCCCATCTGGGGACTACTGCAGAGCGCTGCCAACGCTGGAGAATACGTTGTTGGCATTCGAACCAATCAGCCGGATCGTGCCGACAACGATTACCAGAATCACGGCCAGCATCACCGCGTACTCGGCGATATCCTGACCACTCTCATCGTTCCAAAGTTTTTGCCAAAGTTTTGCCACGGGCTCCGTCTCCTCAAGAATTTTTTTTAGCCAGACCCCCCTCGTCCGAACGAGGGAACAACCCAAATGTTGTGACCGGCTCAGTTTTCCGCCCTGAGGCTGTTCTTCAGGAAATCATAAGCGCTGGGACCAAGGCCGCCAATGGCCCGTAAGTGCTATCTGATGGTTACCCGAGTGCAAGCTGCTAAGTCCTTATCAGCCAATGTTTTTCAGGGGTAGCGACTGGTTTACGGCAAACAGCGCCAACTCCAGCCGCGTAGATACTCCCAGCTTGTCGAAGATGTTGCTGAGGTGGTGCTTGACCGTGTCTTCGCTGATCTTGAAGTATTCCGCAATCTCCTTATTCGAGTACCCTGCCACCACCGCTGCAACAATCTCCAACTCGCGTGGGGTCAGCCCGAATTTCTTCTGCCGCGCTTCGTCGCTCGAAGACTGCACCAGCGTGCGCAGATATTGCACCAGGTTCGAAACACTCTCGCGTCCCACCCAGTACTCGCCTGACATGACGGTGTGGATCGCTTTCAGCAGCAATTGCGTGGCCGAGTCTTTCAACACCACGCCCCGCGCGCCCAACTGCAGAGCCTCCACAATCTGGCTCTTCTCAGCTGCCGCGGTCAACAGGATGACGCGCACAGGAGTCGAATTCGCCCCCGTGCTCAAATCCCGCAATGCTTCCAATCCTGGATGTTTCGGCATCGCCAGGTCGAGCAGAAGAATGTCGGGCTTCAATTGCCGAGCCAGTCTTACGGCTTCGGCACCGTCGGAAGCTTCGCCCAGCACCTTCAAATCCGGTTCGGCTTCCAGAAGCCGCCGCAGGCCATCCCGGAAAATTGGATGGTCATCGGCGATCACGATACGAACAGGCTGTGACTTCTTAAAGTTCATCGGAGACTTCTCCACCTCTCGGAACTTTGATTTCCAGGCGTGTTCCAACTCCGGGGGTTGATTCTATCGTGAGTGCGCCCCCAATTAAACGTACACGTTCTTTAATGATCATGGGCCCCCTGCCCGTTTGATCTAATTCTTCCTGCGTGAGGCGGCCGGAAAACGGGAAGCCCCTGCCGTCGTCTTCCAGCGTCAGGCTCCACTGGCTGGGACCCGAACTCAGCCGCGCCAGCACATGGCGTGCCTCACTGTGCTTGCGCACGTTCACCAGGCCCTCCTGCACGATCCGCAAAAGCTCCCGGCAGACCTTGTCCGGCATCTCCAATTTCCCGGCATCGGTCACGAAGCGCGCCGAAATCCCCGTCTCCCGTTCAAACCGCTCCACCGTGTCGGTCACCAGGTGAAGGAATCTTCGGGCATCGACGTCGATCGACTTCATCTGCTGCATCAGTTCCCGCAGCTTGAGAACCTCTTCCCGCAAGAGTCCCTGGATCCGGCCCAGTTCGCCACCCACCACAGACGGAGTCGTTTGCGCCTGGCGACGCAGGACGTCCACCTGCATCTCGACCGCGATCAGCGACTGCACCGCGCCATCGTGCAGTTCCCGGGCGAAGCGCGCGCGTTCCGCCGCACTGGCACGGCGCCTCAGCCGGTGCAGCAGGTAAACGTTGTAAACCGCCGGCCCAACTTGCCGGAACAAATCGAGCAGAAAACGCAGCTGCTCCTGCGTGTCGCCATGCCATAACGGATCAAACACCAGAACGCGGCCGCGCCATTCGCCTCCGAACACAAAAGAAACTGCAACGGCAGAGCGGAAGGATTGGCTCTGCTTGAGCCGGACGAGCGCGTCGGTCGAAGGTGACGGCAACGGATTGCCTTCGCGGTCCACTGCTACCACGAACCAGCGGTCTCCCTCGCTCTTTGCGTAAAACGCTTCTCCTGGAAAATCTTCCAGATAAATCTTGGACTCCCGCGGGCTGGAGTCCAGCCACACGAAATCGGAAGTATCCTCGTCATTGCGCAATTCGCCTAGAAAGGTTCGGTGGCTGTGTATTTCCTGGGAGGCCACCAGCAGCCGATCAGCCCCGTACATGTTAACGATTTCGCGGCTGATCTGCTGCAAGGTTCCTGTCAGTCCCGCATCCACCCGCACCTTCGACAACAAACGGGTCACTACTGCTTTCTCCGCCCGCAGATGCTTCTGTTGCTCTGCCAGGTACCCCAAGAGCAATCCCATCACCAGCAAGTAGACCGAAAGCATGAATAAGCGCTTGGGTTCGAACTCGGTCTCGTTGATGTGCAGGCCGGACAAAGCGTGCCACGGCAGCCCTCCCGCGCGCCCTGCCCACACATGCAAGAGTAGAAAGCTTTCTGCCCACAGCAAGACGACCTCGGCCGCCGCGGTGCTCAAGGTCTCCCACAGACCCCAGCGGTAGGCCGCCGCCGTCAGCACGAAAAAAAAGAACAGAAAGAAGGGGCTTCTCGGACCTTCCGCAAACACGGAAATGAAGGCAGGCCAAACGATGTCCGCCGCGTGCACGAGCAGCCGAAACGAAGGTGTCGATGCCTTGCGTCGGCGCACCAGCATCAGCACAAGAATGCTGTTTCCCATGTAGAAACCCAGCAGGCCATAGGCTGCCGGGGAGTTGCCCAGCTGCGTGGGGTCCATGTAAATCGCGGCCAGAGCCGAAGCGGCGAGAAACACGCGTGCTGTGGCCAGCCAGCGCTCGATTCTGCGAATCTCGCTAGGGTCGGCTGGAAGCAGCGGCCTTCCAATAAAACGTTGATTGCTTTCAGCGTGCAAGTCGAGTCGTTTCCCGCAGATGTACGAATTTGTCCATCATAGGAATGTCACGCATATTATTGACAAGAAAGACAGGTAGCAAGCAAAACTTTCCGCCCGAGTTGCCCGGCGCGGGGCTTCGGTCGCCCCGCGCCCGTTTGTCCTCTGTCAGCTCGTTACTTCAGTAACCCGGGCCCTCGCCCAATCGCAATTTAGAATGGCAGCGAGGATCCTGTTCTTGCGCACTTATGCCAAACTCTGGACCGCGGCGGTCGCAGCCTGCCTTGCGACTCTGGTCCTGGCTGCGCTGATTCTGCCGCAGTCCTTCCGCCTCACCGCTCTCAGCGACGTGAGTCAGTTCCTCTTATTGCTTTCCGGGACGCTCTCCTTTATTCCACTCGCCATGCGCTCGCGCGGGCGCTTGCGCCTGTTCTGGTTGCTCATGGCCACCGGCGTTGGTTTCTGGTTTGCCTACCAGTTTGTCTGGATCTACTTCGAACTCTGGTTGCGCACCGACGTCCCCGATCTGTGCGCCGGCGACATGATCGTTTTCCTGCACTTCGTGCCGCTGATGGCTGCTCTGGCGCTCCGTCCTCATGCCCCGCAGGATGAGTACGCCGCCCGCCTCCGCCGTCTCGATTTTGCTCTGATGATGGTTTGGTGGATCTATCTCTATGTCCTCATCGTGATTCCCTGGCAGTATGTTGTCCCCAACATACCGGCCTACAACCAGGGTCTGAACTCGTTATATCTCATCGAGAAAGTGGCGTTTCTGGGCGCCCTGGTTCTGGCCTGGCTAGGAAGCAAAGGCGGCTGGAAAATTTTCTATGCCAATCTGTTCGGCGCCAGCTTCACTTACGCCGCCAGTTCTCACATCGCCAATTGGGCCATTGGCAGGCACAGCTATTACACGGGAAGCCTCTACGACATTCCCCTCGCAGTTTCCATGGCCTGGATCACGATCATCGGTCTGCGAACCCACGAAAGCGAGCCTCAGCCAGGCGTCCGCTCCACTTCCACCTCGCACGGAGTATGGCTCGCCCGGCTGGGCATGATCGCGGCCTTTTCGCTCCCGATCTTTGCGGCGTGGGCGCTGCTCGATGACGCAGTGCCGGCTCGCGTCCGTTCGTTCCGCGTGGTCCTGACTCTGGCCGCGGCCGTTCTGATGGGCGCCATGGTCTTTGTCCGGCAGCGCCTGCTCGACGGGGAATTGCTCCGACTCCTGACCCACTCGCGCGAATCCTTCACCAACCTGAAGCGCTTGCAGGCCCAGATCACGGAATCCGAAAAACTGGCTTCGATCGGCCAACTGCTGGGCGGCGCCGCTCATGAACTCAACAATCCCATCACTGCCATGCTGGGTTATTCCGATCTGCTGCTGTGTACGCCCCTCACTGCGGAACAGAGCGAACTGGCGGCGAGAATCGGACAGCATGCCCGGCGTACCCGATCGCTAGTGGCCAGCCTGCTCAGCTTTGCCAAACAAGGCCCGGCTGCCATGGCGCCCGTCGATCTCAACACCTTGTTGCGCACTGCCGTCAAACTCTCGCAACCTCAGTGGCAAGCTCTCAAAATCGAAGTCCGCACCGAGTATCCGCAGGAACTGCTGCTCGTCCGCGGAGATTCCAATCAGTTGCTCCAGGTCTGCGTGCAAGTCATCAATGACGCGCTGCATGCCGTCGGCCAGCACGGCAGCCGGACTCTCACTATCATCGCAGAGAGCAAGAACGGCACCGCCGTTATCCACATCTCCGATGCCTCCGAGGACACCAAGAACCAGACTCTCGGAAACGCTGCGCCCGATCTCGACTCCCCGGAAACTCTCTCCGGCCTCGGATTGAGCGCGTGTCAGGGCATCCTGCAGCAACACCATGGGAGGATTCTCTGGCGGCAAGACCGGAACGTGGGAACCACTATCCGCGTCGAGATCCCCGTCATCACTTCGGCGCTGGAGAAGGAGAAACCGTCTGATCCTGGGGTTCCGGTAATGTGGCGGCCTCAACCGTTCGCTTGAGCTGCCCGCAGGCAGCGTAAATGTCCCGGCCCCGCGGACGCCTCACGAACGCCGGAATCCCCGCATCCCGCAGAGTTTTTTGGAACGCCGCCACCCGCTCCACGCTGGGAGTCGTAAAGTCAATTCCCGGCCCCGGGTTCAACGCAATCAGGTTCACTTTGCAGCGCATCCCCCGCACCAGCTCCGCAACTTCTTTCGCATTCTCCAGCGTATCGTTCACTCCGCCGAGCAGTACGTATTCGAACGTGATCCACTCCCGCGTGCGCAAAGGAAATTCCCGCGCCGCCGCCATCAGCATTTCCAGAGACCACTTCTTGTTGAGCGGCATCAGCCGCGTCCGCAGCGCATCATTCGAAGCATTCAAGGAAATTGCCAGCTTCGGTCGAATTTTTTCTTCGCCAAAGTCACGGATGCGCGGCACAATCCCCGCCGTCGACACCGTCATCCGCCGCTCCGCAATCCCCACGCCCTCCACCAGCAACCGCGCCGCCTTTATGAAATTCTCGTAATTCAGAAAGGGCTCGCCCATACCCATGAACACGAGGTTGATGCGATCCTCAGGTGGCGAAACTTTCTGATCTTTGAGCACCGCACAAACCTGCCCTACAATCTCCCCGGCAGTCAGATTGCGTTTCACCCCGAGCAATGCAGTTAAACAGAACTGGCAGTCGACAGCACACCCAACTTGGCTGGAAACGCATATCGTAGAACGTCCGGAAGAACTCGATCTGCCAGTCTGTTTTGAAAGGGCGCGGCTTCCAGCCGCGCCGCCAATCGCAAAAAAGTTAACCGGAGCTTTAGCCCCTGCGGTACTTGCACCGATATGCTCCGCTTCCATTCCGGCCTCGCTGCCATCCCCCGCTTCCCCGCCATCCCCCTCGGGCATCCAGACGGTCTCCACACTCTGCCCATCAGCAAACCCAACCAGATACCGTACTGTGCCATCCACCGACTCAAACTTTTTCTCAATCCGCGCCGCCCCAACCGTCAGGCCACTCTTCATCAGAAACTCACGAAACTCGTGCGGTAGCGTGGAAATTTCCTCCAGCGTCTCCACACGTTGCCGGTACACGGCATCCATGATCTGCTTGGCGCGATAGCTCGGCTCCCCCGCTTCGCTGACCAAGGAGTTGATCTCCTCGCGATCCATACCCAGCAGCGTCAATGTCAAAGCTTGAGCCATCGATTCAAGGATGCCTGCAACTCGCTGATTTTAAACAACAAACCATCTTATTCTCGCACACTTCGCCCCACCCGCCAGATGTGTAAGAATAGTAAAGCACTTCTTAAGGAAGCTTATCGTATCGCCATGGTAAAAGAAGTCCGCAACATCCGTCGTCAGGTTTTACCCCACGGCCTCACCGTGATCACCGAGCAGATGGAGCACATCCGCTCGGCGTCCATCGGTATTTGGCTCGAAACCGGTTCCCGCGACGAGACGGCGCAATCGAACGGCATCTCGCATTTTATCGAGCACATGGTCTTCAAAGGCACCAAGCACCGCACTGCCGAGGAGATCGCTCGCCAGGTCGATTCCATCGGCGGCAACATGGACGCCTTCACTTCCAAAGAATGCATCTGCTTCAACGTCAAAGTACTCGACGAACACGTCCCCGTCGCGCTCGACATTCTCACCGACCTTGTCCTCCATCCTACATTCACAACCGAGGACATCGCCCGCGAGCGCGGCGTGATCCTTGAAGAAATTAAAATGGACGAAGACAATCCGGACTACCTCGTCCATGAAATCTTTACTCAGAACTTCTGGAAAGATCATCCGCTAGGCAAACCAATTTTAGGTACAAAAGAAACGGTAAAGAAATTCGAGCGCCAGACTGTGCTCGACACCTACACCCACCGCTTCGCTCCCGGCAACATCATCGTAGCCGCAGCCGGGCACCTCGACCACGACCAGTTCGTCGACTTGGTAGTCAAACACTTTCAGCACCTGAAACCCGCGAAGAACGGCTGCCACTCGGCCGAACCCAAGATCGTTCCCCGCATCGTGCTGCGTAACAAGAAGGCGCTCGAACAGGTGCAGCTTTGCATTGGCGTTCCCGCTTATCCTATCGCGCATGAAAAGCGCCACGCCGGCTATATTCTCAACACCCTGCTCGGCGGAGGCATGAGTTCCCGCCTGTTCCAAAATATCCGTGAGCGCCAAGGCCTGGCCTACTCGATTTATAGCGATCTCAACCCCTACCGCGATACCGGATGCATGGCCGTCTACGCCGGCACGTCTCTCGCCTCAGCAAGCAAGGTAGTAAAAGCGGTGGTCAGCGAATTTCATAATCTGAAGACCGAGCCGGTGCCCGCAGAAGAACTGCGCCGCTCCAAAGATCAACTCAAAGGCAGCCTGATGCTCTCGCTCGAGTCAAGCACGGCCCGCATGTCAAATCTCGCTCGCCAGGAAATGTATTTCGACCACTTCCAGGACCTCGACGAACTCATCGAGAAGATTGAAGCCGTAACCGCAGACGATCTCCAAAGCCTGGCCCAGCAGTTCTTCAAAACCGAGTCGGTGGCCGTAACCGCGCTCGGCAACCTCAGCGGACTGAAGATCTCCCGCGATCAACTGGCCTGCTGACCCCAACAAAAATGCATGATCCAGCCGACCCTCAACGCGAAAAGTAAGGCTTAGCTCTACCCTGTGATCCCCTGTGTCCGCTGTGTTAAAGATTTTGATTTCCCTGTAACTTCCCGCAGCGCCTGCTCATCCCATCTCCGCCTGCAGGTGCAAACCTGCCGGACGACCTGAATCGATACTCACCTCCAAGGAGAAAACCATGAAGAAGATGTTCAGCAGTTTGACTCTCGCCTGCATCATGGCTGCGTCAATGGCAGCCTTCGCCCAATCCACCAGCCAGGATTCAATGAAGCAAGACGACTCCAAGCAAGACTCGATGAAAAACGATTCAATGAAGAAAGACGACATGAAGAAAGACGACATGAAGAAGGACAAGAAGGCCAAGAAGATGGCTAACAAGGACCAGATGAAGAAGGACGACAGCATGAAGAAAGATGACATGAAGAAAGATGACATGAAGAAAGACGACAGCATGAAGAACGACCAGATGAAGCCGAACTAAGTCGTCGTCCGGAATGCGGGCGCGGGCTAACAACCCGCGCTCTTGCTAATGTCCCGCCGTGGTAAAAACTTCATCTTCGTCTTCGTCGGCCTCCGCACGAGCACTATCCGCAACCTCCGCCCCATCGTGCTTCCTCAACCCTGTCTTCAAATACTGCCGCAAACACCGCGTGCAGGGCACGTACCCATCCCGTATCGCTTCCTTCGCAGTAATCGTCCGCTCCGAAGCCTTGTCATGAATGAATGGACATCCCGGTACGTGAAAGAGCTTCGATCCATCGGAAACCACCACCACCAGATCAGGAGGGATATTGTTGCCAGGTTCAGCATGGTGCGACTTCGTGAAACGCCCGTGACTCAGTGAGTTCGTCAACAGCACGCCTCCGGCGATCAAAACCAGCGCCGCCACCGGCACCAGCCACGCAGACCAACTCGACCATCCGCGCCCGCTCCCAGCAGTCTTCCCCGCCAGCCGCTTCTCTAATCGCTTCTCCAGCCTCTGCCCGAAGCCGGCAGGCACTTCAAGCATCCGTTCATCCCCATAAAGCCGGACCACATTCCGCGTCCCTGCCAGCACCGAAGCGCACCGCGCGCAGGTGCGGAAATGCTCGTCCATCGCAGAGCGCAGCGCAGCATCCACGTCCCCATCCACGTAGTTCGAAATCTCGCGCCACACCAGCTCGCAGTTCAACATTTTTTGGTTCTCTACCATGGCTTGTTTCCCTTCTCGAACGGTAGCCGGCTGAACCAGCCCTGCTCCCATCCGGCGGCCAACAGATCGCGCAGCATCAGCCGCGCCCGCAACAACCGCGTCTTCACCGATGCCACCGTGATGCCCAGCGCTTCGGCTGTCTCCTGAATGTTCAAACGCTCCATATCACGCAGCACAAACACCTCGCGATACTTCCGGTCGAGAGTACCGAGCGCCTCCGCCAGCCGCTGCCGCACTTCCTTGCGCTCCAGCGCTTCTGACGGAATCTCGCGCCAGTCAGCGAATTCCCGCGGTGTGTATTCGCTTTCTTCCTCACCGGAACGACGCCCGTCAATGCCTTCCATCACGACTGTTCGCTCCCTTCGCCGGCGCATCAGAGCCTCGTTCACCGTAATCTGGATCAGCCACGTGCTGAAGCGCGCCTCTGCCCGGAATTGCCGGATATTCGCAAACGCCTTGAGCATCGCTTCCTGCGCGGCATCCTCGGCGTCATGCTCGTTGTGCAGAATCGCCAGCGCCGCGGCGTAAACCCGCCGTTCATAAGGCCGCACCAGCTCGTAAAACAATTCGTGCTGCCCGCGCTGCACGCTCAAAATCAGATCCTGCTCGCGCGCGCCGCCGCTTGGCTCCGGGTTGTTCAACACCGTGCTTGGCTCGGACATCCCTGCTCGCAATCCTCGCTTTAGTCTTCGGTCTTTAATTTCCTGGCACCTGAGACCCAAGACCCAACACCTTCTCCATCAATATTCCGGATCTTTCTTCCAACCTGTAATCATGGAAACGAAATTGTTCCATCCATGCAAAATCACCATCACCAGATGTCCCAGCACAAAAAGCAAAATCGCCCACATTACTGCGAAATGCCAGATGCGGGCGTAATGAAATCCTCCCATCATCCAGGCCAGCCAGGAAAACTGCACCGGCTTCCACACTGCAAGCCCGGTAAGCACCGAGAGAACTCCCAGCCCGATCGCGCTCGTGTAAGCCTGCTTCTGCAGCGGGTTGTAAGCTTCGCGAACCGGCGGCTTCGGACCAAAAAAGAAATAATGCCGAACCATCGGCCACACTCCCGGTATGTCGCGATGCGTGAACAACACTTGCCGGTAGTTTCCGCTGAAAAGCTGGTAGCCGAGATAAAAGAGTCCGGTCGCAATGTAGATCCACATGAAGGTGAGATGCCACTGCAGCGCCCCGCCCAGCCAGCCTCCTATGGCGAATGCCCGCGGCCAGTGCAGCAAATCCTTCTGCGGAATCTTTGCCCCAAAGCTGGGGAAAGCGCGGAAAATCTGCAGCCCGCTCCCGACCATCACAAACAGCGACACCGTGTTCAACCAATGGCAGAGCCGCACCGCAAAAGGATGCTCATAAACCGCCCGCCCCACCACTAGCGGCGCTTCTTCTTCCCCGTCGGCGTTCTTGTCCCGAGCCTGAATAATTTCGATAACTCCACCGCTCATCGTCGCGAACCTCCCAAGTAGCGCCGCCGTCCCGACGGCTTGGAGCGGCGTCCCGGCGCGCGATTAGATACTTTGGCAAGCCGGAAAGACGCCGCCGCTACAATCCGTAAAACCACGAATAGCCCTGATCTTCCCAGTATCCGACTCGATCCAGCACGTGCGAAACTTTCAAATCCGTCAAATACTTGGCCTGCTTGTAGCCGATCTTGGTAGGGATCTGCAACCGCAGCGGCGCGCCATGCGCCCGCGTCAAGGGCTGTTCATACATTTCATAGCAAAGCAAAGTCTGCGGATGCAGCGCTGTCGCCATGTCCAGCGACTCGTAATAGTCGTCGGCGCAGTTGACCTGGATGAAGCGCGCAGTCGGATCGGCACCCACCATCTGCAGAAAATCCGAAAGCCGCGCCCCGCCGAACCGCCCGATCACATCCCATCCTTCAACGCAAATGTGGCGCGTGTTCTGCCGAAAGCGAGGCAGCGCCTGCACCTGCGCCAGCGTGTAATCACCTGGCTTCTTAACCGCACCGCTGACGGTCAGCGTCCAGTTTTCAAAGATCACTCCCGGATCGTCCACGTCGTACCCGTTGATAGGAAACTTAGTAAAGGGAGTCAGCTCAGCATTGTCAAAAGTCGGCGCCAGATGGCCGGACCGGAATAGACGCGCCGACGCCCAGTCGCTGAACCCCAACCCCTTCTTCAGCATTCCTTCCTGAAGGCTAGGGATGGCGAATGCCGCCAGCGCCAGCACGGGCGTCAGCTTAAGCAACTCGCGCCGCCCGATTTGGCGGAATTTCTTCTCGTCCATTTTGCTTTCGTTGATTTTGCGAACCTCGTTCTTCATGCGATGACCTTCACAGATTGAGCGGCTTTAGCGGGAACTACGTCCGCCAAAAGGACTTACCTTTGGCTTGCAGGCATGGGATTCGCCAGACCCTCGGAAAGTTTCGCTCCAGACCAAGTTTTCGGCCACCCCGCTGGGGGAATCATACGCCGGCAGAGTCTAGTCAAGCCGCACCTTTCGCTGGCCTTTGTAGCGTTTTCGAGGCATACTAGCGGTTGCGCCAACCCTCCCCCGGGAAGCAGTCCCGGTTTCCACCAATGTTAGATCTGGATACCATCGCGAAGAAGGCCGACCACGCCCTGCTGGCGGGATCCGCCAAGCGTGTACCCGAAGATCCCAAGCAGCGGAGATTGATGGTGGGGTCGCTCTGTCTGCTTCTTCTGGCGTTAGGCGTCGTACTCTGGCACGATCGCGACTTCTGGTTTCCAGATGCGCCAGAGGTCGAATCTGACCAGATGGCCGAAAGCTTTCCCGCCGCCCAGCCAGCTCCAGCCTCTCATTCCAGGGCAGCTGCCAAACCGGTGAGAGCCGCAAGATCAAAGCCTGCTCCGAAACACCAGGTCGCTACAACTGTCCAGCCTCCCGCCCCGCCCGATCCGGTCGCTCCGGTCACTACCACTCGCACCGCGCTGCCCCCACTCGAAGTGGAGGTTGTCGCCGGCGATTCCCATCAGACCCTCCGGCCCGGCAGCAGTTCCGTGCGGGTGGACTTGCAACCGGGTGCATCACCGCAAGCAGTAAACGTACCTGCAGCAGCAGGTACTATCGAGACCGCTGCAAATCTGACCACGAATGTCTCCGAGCGCGTGCGCATGACTACTGACGCGTCCGACATCGTAGCCCACCCGGTTCGGCCTAACTATCCGCTGCTGGCGCGGCAGATGAAAGTACAAGGGTCAGTGATTCTGCAGGCGCTGATTGGCAGGGACGGAATTATTCAGAATCTGCGCGTCGTCAGCGGCCCGCATATCCTCGCTTCAGCAGCCCAGGACGCCGTCCGGCAATGGCACTTCAAACCTCATCTGGAAGGCACCGAGCCGGTCGAAACCGAAGCCAAGATCACCGTCAACTTCACGATCTCAACCAACTGAGGACTCGGTCTTGGGTCGCAGGTCTTAGGTGTTAGGCAAGAACCTAAGACCTAACACCTGAGACCGCACGGAAGATGGGGCGTCCATTTGATAATCTCTCCCCAAATAACGAGCGCCTCGCATCTCTTTCGAGATCGAGGCGCCCGGGCAGCCCTCCCCCAGAACTGCTCACCTGAAAAATTAAACTTGAGGCAGGATTTTGCAAATGGCACCATCGTGCCATTAGCTGTCCCTTAAGTGCCATCCCCTAAGCCTTTGCAAAATCCCTTTACTCGGATTGCCCCGAAAGGATTTCCGATTCACCCCCGCCGGAGCCTCTGAAGCCAAAACCGTTTTCTGCCGATGAGTAAGCCAGCAGCATTCCTGCGCCGACATGCCAGCCTTTCACGATCCCGATACTTACCGCGACATCCTCGACGGCCTGCAAATCGGCGTGAGCGTGCTCGACCTGCAGCAGAAGATCATCTTCTGGAGCGATGGCGCTGAACACATCACTGGTTATTCCCGCATCGATGTCCTCGGCCACGCCTGCACCGAGAACATCCTTCTGCATTGCAACCAAGACAGTTGCGAAATGTGCAACGAGAAATGCCCAATTGCCGCCGCCTTGCACGATGCCAAGCCCGTGGAAGCCGTCACCTACATACACCACAAGTCAGGACATCGCACCCAGGTGCACGCCTGGGCCATCCCCCTGCGCGACAAACACGGTTTCATCATCGGCATCATCCAGACTTTTGAAGGCGAGTTCGCCATTGCAGGTCTCGATCTGAACGATCGCAACATGCGGGAGCGCGGTTGCCTCGACGACACCACCGGATTGCCCAGCCAAGCCGTGATGCAAGCCCACCTCCGGGAAATGCTGGGCACGTTCACCCAGCTGCAGATTCCCTTTGGCGTGGTTTGCGTCGAAGTTCCCGAGCTCGCCCAATTTCGCATCCGGAATGGGCAGGTGGCTTGTCGATCTATCCTCCAGGTATTGTCTCGAACCTTGAGAAATACCGTGTGGCCAACTGATTTCGTCGGTAGTTGGAGCGAGAATCGATTTCTGGCGATCTTGAGCGGCCGCCCCGAAGATGCGCTGCAAGCCATCAGCGCCCGCATTCTCAAGATGATGACCAGCACAACCATTCAGTGGTGGGGAGAAGAACTGTCAGTAAAGGTCTTGATCGGCTGCGCCGGCGCTCGAACCGGCGACAACGTCGAATCGATTCTCGATCGCGCACAGCCCGGGCTCGGCGGAAATCAAGTCGCCCTGCCCGGCCGCGCGGTCGCGGTCGGCGCCGCCAATTCGCGGTCGAAAAACTGAGCGGGACAACTTAAACCATGTTCGCCATTATCGGCATTGTCGTGGTGTTCGGCTGCGTCGCCGCCGGCTATCTCATGGAGCACGGAAATATCCGCGTCCTCCTTCAGCCCGCCGAACTGATTACCATCGGCGGGGCCGCCATCGGCACCATCCTTATCGCCAATCCGCTTTACATCCTCAAGCAGATCGCCGGCGGAATCGGCGGCGTCTTCACCGGCTCCAAATTCACCAAACAGGCCTACATCGATTCTCTGAAGATGATGTACGACCTGCTCAACAAGGCCCGCAAAGATGGACTCATGGCCCTTGAGAACGACGTAGAGGAGCCCGACAAGAGTCCGCTGTTTTCCAAGGGTCCAGCCGTCTTCAGAAACCACCACGTCCGCGACTTTGTTTGCGATTCACTGCGCATGGCCATCACCGGCGTCGATGCCTTCGATCTCGACCAGATGCTCGATCTCGACCTCGAAGTTCATCATCACCAAGCCTCAATACCCACTGCCGCGCTCAGCAGCGTGGCTGACTCCCTCCCCGGTCTGGGGATCGTCGCCGCTGTCCTCGGTATTGTCATCACCATGGGCGCACTCGGCGGCCCTCCCGAGGAAATCGGCAAAAAAGTTGCCGCCGCTCTGGTCGGCACTTTCCTCGGCATCCTCCTCTGCTACGGCTTGGTCGGTCCCATCGCTGCCAACATGGTCAAACTTGCCGATGACGAACACGCTTATCTCTATGTGTTGCGCGTCCTCATCGTCTCCTTCCTGAAAGGCACGGCTCCCATCATGGCCGTGGAGGTCGCCCGTCGCGCCGTTCCCGGTCACGTACGCCCCTCGTTCAAAGAAGTCGAGACCGCTTGCCGCAACAAAGGAGCGGCCGAAGAACCCGCCGCGCCCGCTGCCGCCGCCGCTGCCGGTTAGAAAATACGCGCCAACCTCCCATGGACAAGACTCGCCCCATCATCGTTCTCAAGAAGAAAACCCGCCACGCCGGCCATCATGGCGGCGCCTGGAAGGTCGCCTACGCCGATTTCGTCACCGCCATGATGTCTCTGTTCATCGTCTTGTGGCTGCTCAACACCAGCAAGCCCATTCAGGACGCTATAGGCGGCTACTTCCGCGATCCCAACGGCACCGCCGCTAAGAAAGGATCCACTCTGGCCGGAGTCACCGAGAAATTCATCCTCGCCAAAGACGACATGCCCAAGCTCAAAGATCAGCTCGAGCAAAAAATCCGTCAGATGAACGACTTCGAAAAACTCAAAAGCCACGTCGAGATGACCGTCACCTCCGAGGGCCTGCGCATCGAACTCACCGAATCCGCCTCCGGAACCTTCTTCGAAAGTGGCAGCCCCAAACTAAATGCTGATGGCCGCGAGTTGCTCATCACTCTGGCCGGCGAGCTCGGCAAGTTGCCCAATACACTTTTCATCGAAGGCCACACCGATTCCAAACCCTATGCCGCCTCCGGCAATTACAGTAACTGGGAACTCTCCACCGACCGCGCCAACGCCGCCCGCCGCCTCATGCAGTCCAGCGGCATCCGGGCGGACCAGGTCACCCAGGTCCGGGGATTCTCCGATCAGCATCTCCGCAAACCCGACAATCCACTCGACCCCGCCAACCGCCGCATTTCGCTCATCGTGCAATACCTCGGAATAAACCCCGGAGAGGAAGACGCGAAACCCGTTGTTCCAAACAGCGAGAAGAAGCCCGACGAAAAAACCTCCGCACCTCCCACAGACAATTCCCCACGGAAAGAATGACGTCAGTCCCATCCGGTAGAAATCAGCAGCCCTGTTGCTTGACATACCACGGTGCGCTCACCGTGAAGATTCGTTGATTGCCCCGCGCCAGAAGCACCCACTCGAGTAGCCGCCCACGCTGATTGTGCAGGAAGTATTCATACCATTTGTCCTCCACCAGTTCCGGTATGACCACGACAATGCTGCGGTTGGGATTTTTCTTCGAAAGATCAAGAACAAATTGAACGATAGGAATAATGACAAAGCGGTAAGGAGACGGCAGAAAATGAAGCTGCGGCGGTTCCTTGCCTTCCGCGCGGAAAGGTGCCTCCACATAGTGTTCCCAGTCATCCCGGAGCAATTCAGAATGCTCGGTGGGTTCCACGTGCAACGCGATCACCTCCGGAGAAAGCCGCGCGGCAAATTCAATTCCCTGCCGCGTGATATTGCTCCAGCGGTCGATGGCAATCACCGCAATGGGATGCTGGCTCAGCCCCGCCGCATCCACAGGAATCTTGCACGAAGTGAGCATCTTCACGGAGTGGTAGTGGCGCCGGACGATCGAAAAGAAAACAATCGTCAGGGGAATGAAAAGCAGCGTGATCCATGCCCCTTGCGCGAATTTCGCAACCAGCACGACAGCTGTGGTAGTGCCGGTGACGAGCGCGCCCAATCCATTCACCAGTGCGCTCTTCACCCAGCCGGGACCTCGATTCTTCCTCCAATGCATCACCATGCCGGCTTGCGACAGCGTAAAAGCCATAAACGCGCCGACGGCATAGAGCGGGATTAGCCGGTCCGTAACTCCGCCGAACAGGATGAGGACGCCGCCGCACAGCAGCGCCAGCACGACAATGCCGTAGGTGTAAACCAGACGCCGCCCGCGATATCCGAACACGTGCGGCAGATAGTTGTTCTGTGCGATGGCCCGGCAGAGTCGAGGAAAATCTGCAAACGCTGTGTTGGCTGAAAGAGAAAGAACAACCAGGATCGACCCGATCGTCAGATAATAAAAGATGCCTTTCCCGAAAACCGCGGCGGTGAGCATTGAAAGAACGCTTTGATAACCAGGCAGGCCTGGGTCAGTTGCCGCAATCCCGTAAACCCTCACCAGATACGAAATCCCGGCCAACAACACCGCCAGCAGAAAAATAATCACAGTTAGAGTCCGCTGCGCGTTTTTTACGGTAGGCTCCCGGAAAGCCTTCACCCCGTTACTGACCGCCTCCACTCCCGTCAAAGCCGTACAACCGCTGGCGAAAACCTTCAGCAGCAGCCAGAAGCTCACAACGGTAGTCATCGCCGGCGGAGCCGGAAGCGCAACCACCGGCGTGGGGTGCCCTCCGCTGAGCAGCACGCGGAAAATGCCCGCGACCACAGTGATCAGAAGCGTGCCTACGAACATGTAAGTAGGAACGGCAAAGGCCGCGCCCGCCTCGCGCACGCCCCTGAGGTTGACGATGGTGATGACGATCAGAATCCCCACGCAAAGAGACACGGTATGCGTCAGCAGCGACGGCACTGCCGAGACCAACGCGCCAACTCCCGCCGAGATGCCCACCGCCGCCGTCAGAATGTAATCGGCGAGCAGCGCCGCTGCGGCGAGCAATCCGGCCGAAGCTCCAAGATTGAAGCGAGCTACGGTGTAGGACCCACCACCGGACGGATAGGCAGCGATGGTCTGGCGATAGGAGAAATACACGATCACCAGCAGCGTGATGATGGCCGCGCTGACGGGAACGATATAACGAACACCGAGCAGGCCAAGTGGGATTAGAAGGGTGAGGGCCGCTTCTGGTCCGTAAGCCGCAGAGCTAAGCGCATCGAGTCCAAAAATCGGGATGCCCTGTATGGGCCCGATCTCCTCAGCGCGCTCGTCGCTGGTTTTGATGGGTTTGCCAACAACGAGATCGAGTATGTTCATGAGGAAACGGTCCCGTCGTCGCGCCCTATTTTACAAACGTCAGCCCATGCGGCACCGCATACTTGAAAACATAAGCGTAGAGCATCACAATAATTCCCACGATCGAACACAACGCCACTGAGTGCCACGCTACAAAGCGGAAAATAATTCCTTCATTCCCCACCTGTTCTGTAGCAGCCGTGGCAATCGTGATCGACTGCGCATCCACCATCTTCCCCATCACTCCTCCCGCGCTGTTGGCCGCGCACATCAGCACCGGATCAATACCCATTTGTTGAGAAGTAATTCGTTGCAAGCTGCCAAAGAGCACGTTCGACGATGTGTCGCTCCCCGTAAGCGCAACTCCCAACCAACCGAGAAACGTTCCGAAGAATGGGTACAACCATCCGGTCCGCGTGAATGCCAGGCCCAGCACGGCGTCCAGGCCCGAATAGCGCGTCACGTAACCGAGCCCCAGCATGAACGAGATTGCAATCATCGCCAGCCGCATCCGCACCAGCGTCTTCCAGAAGATCTTCATCAGTTGCAGCGGACTCTGCCCGAGCAGCAATCCGGAAACGATCGCGGCAAAGAAACATCCCGTCCCGGTGGCCGAGAGCCAGTTGAAATCGTAGCGCGCCGCCTCCGGCGTCGGCTTATTAACAATGGGAGCCGCGCGCGAAATCGCGTTGTGCAAGAGAGGCACATCCCACCCCGCAGGGCCCGGCCGCACCTTCCCATTCGGCAGCATCACCTTGAAAGCAGGTGTGGTCGCCTGATTCATCGCCAGCTTAATCTTCGGCAATCCCCAAAGCAGCACAAACAGTGACAGAATCGCAAACGGCATCCACGCCTTCAACACCTGTCCCGCGGTGTAACTGCGCGGCTTTACATATCCGTCAAACTTCTCCGCCGCCCATGCACCGCCCATCTGGTCGGCGATTTCCCCCGTCGGAGCTGGAACCGACACCGGCTTATCGTCATAATCGAATCGCCAGATCTTCTTCGGCTTCCAGAATCGCAGAAAAATCAAAGCTGCGACAATCGAAACTACGCCTCCCATAATGTCCACAAGATTGCTGTCCACGTAATTCGACCAGAAGAATTGCGTAAGCGCGAACGAAAGCCCAATCACCAGAATCGCCGGGAACACTTCAAAGGTTTCTCTCCACCCGACCATCGTTCGCACCAGCCAGAAAGGAACGATCACCGCAGTGAATGGAAGAATCCGCCCAATCATCGCGTTGATGTCGGATTCCGGTAACCCGGCCACCGCCGCCAGGCTGTGAATCGGCGTGCCGATCGCGCCCCAGGCCACCGGCGCCGTGTTCGCAATCAAATTCAAGGCAGCCGCATGAAAGGGCCTGAACCCCAGCCCAATCATGAACGCGCCCGCAATCGCCACCGGCGCTCCAAATCCCGCCGCTCCCTCAATGAACGCCCCAAAACAAAACGCCACCAGCAAAACTTGCAGCCGCCGGTCGGCGGTGATGCCGGCAATCGACTCCTTCATGATTTCAAATTGCCCACTCTCCACCGAAATGTCGTAGAGGTAAACCGCAGCCAGAACGATCCACGCGATTTTCAACACTCCAAATGCCACGCCATACGCAAAGCTCATGCCGGCCAGCGCCGCAGGCATTTTGAAGAAGATGATCGCAACCACCACCGCGGTCGCCGCCCCGGCAATGGCGCACCAGTGCGGCTTCACTTTGAGCCCAGCCAGCAACCCAAAAAGGACAATGATCGGCAGCGCCGCCACCAGCGTGGAAAGCCACCAGTGACCAAGCGGATCGTAGATCTGAGTCCACTGCATAACCACTCTCCTGACGAACGGAGTCAGCTGCGCACACCCAGCGATTGTCATCCTTAACAAGCGTTCTTCGCGCAGTGAAGGATCCGGGCAAGCCGCGCGATGCGTCGCGTTCTTTGCGACGGATTACTCGCGTTCGGCTCGCTTCCCTATTGGGTTCCGCCGCGCCCTCCACAACCGCAATCAACCCACTTCCCACCCCTTCGGAACATTCACATAAGACCGATCCAATTCCGCAATCGACGCGCACCCCAGCAGCCGCAAAGTTCGCTCCAGATCCGTTCTCAGAATCTCAATCGCCCGGTCCACTCCAGCCTCACCCGCGGCGGCTAACCCGTACGCATACGCGCGACCGCAAAGCACCGCCCGGGCCCCCATACAGAGAGCTTTCACGATGTCGGCGCCGCGGCGAATGCCTCCATCCATGAATACCTCGATCCGGCCCTTCACCGCTTCCACCACTTCCGGCAATGCACGCAAAGAAGCCGGAACTCCATCCAGTTGCCGTCCACCATGATTCGAAACCGAAACCGCCGCCGCTCCCGCATCGATCGCGTGGCGCGCATCGTCGCCTGTCAGCACACCCTTCACCACGATGGGCCCTCGCCAGATTTCCTGAATCCAGCGGAAATCAGACCAGGTCGCAGTCGATTCCGCCAGTGCAGCATTGATGTCCACCAGCGGCATCGGCCCTTTGCCCGGCACCACTACGTTCGGCAGCAGAGGCACGCCTCCATCCCGCAAGAAACCAAAAAGCCATCCCGGACGTGAAAGAATTTGCGGAAGATAAGGAATTTTCTCCAGAGGTCCGCCGCTGATCAGTTCCTTCATCCCGTTGCGGTAATCGCGTTCGCGAATCCCTGACACCGGAGTATCAATGGTCACCACCAGCGCCGAGAACCCCGCCACACGCGCTCTTTCAATGCTGGCCTCCGCCGCCCCGCGCCCGCCCATCAGGTAAAGCTGATAGAAAACCGGACCGGCGGAACCCGCCTTCACATCTTCCAGCTTGTGTCCCGAAATCGTCGACAGAATATAGCCGGTTCCCGCCCGGCCCGCAGCTCGCGCCGCCGCCACTTCCCCTCCAGGATGCATAAGCCGGCTATAGCCGACCGGGGCCAGCAGGAAAGGAAGCGCGAGATCGAACCCCAGAACTCGAGTGCGCAAATCGCACTGCGCAACCTCGACCGCATGCCGCGGCCGAAAAGTCACGTCGTTAAATATGCGGCAGTTCTCCCGCAGCGTGACCTCGCCCTCGGCCCCGCCATCCAGATAGTCGAATACAGATTTGGGCACTCGCGCTCGCGCGATCGGACGGAAGTCTTCAATGCACACGACCCGCGGCGATGCCACAGCCCGCGCAGCTCTCGTCATCTGCTATTCCAATCTCGCAATGTCTACGTTTGGAATCTTGAAGCAGGCCGATATCCTACCACTGGCGCGAAAAACAGGGTACCCTGTTTAGTAACCTACGAAGGTCAAAAAAGGTCTCGTCGGCAACTAAAACCTCGGCAGAATCATCTCCATATTAGTGGGGGTACGCATGTCGCTTGTCCGGCTTTTCCGGAGAGGCAGCCGGGGGTTGATTTCCTACCGTGCCGCGGTCGTGTGTGTCGCCACTCTCGGCATCTTCTGTGGGCGCGTTACTCCGCCGAGCTTCTCGCCCGCGTCCGTTAGCGTCAGCACCCACACGGACCATGATCGTCGGCACTATTTCGACCATGAAGATTCCCAATGGGCCGCCGCCCCGAGCGCAGCGCTCAATGCGCCGCCGCCGGTTGCTTCATCCGAGCCAGTCCGCACTTCTGAATTTCTTCTCGAACATGTGACGGATGGTTGGCATTACAACCGCCCACCTCCGATCAGCTAATCTCCTCATTTACGTCAGCACCACGATTTGCAGCGCTATTTGCTGCAGGTGAATTTCATCGCAATCCGATTTTGAGAGAGCAATGAATCGTCGTGATTCAAAGAACCAGAATTTTTTTCGACTCCAGAGGAGGTCCGATGCCAGTGACTGATACAAACATTCAAACCGCCGCCGTTCCCCCCAGCGTTCGCCCGGGGGTGGCCAGGGGTACATCATTGGCGCAGGGGAAATCTGATTCATGGCTCTTTGCTCTGGGCGTCGCGCTCGGCGTGGGAGTCGTCTCATTCTTCGCCACCGAACTCATGCACTATCTCTTGGTGCCGGATTTGGGTCGTAGTCGCGAAAGATTCCTGGCGGAAGGTGTTTCCGCCTTCATCGTGGCCTGCCTCGTTGCCAAGTTAGCCCAGATCAGCCGTCGACAACATCAGCTGACCGCGGCCAGAATGCAAGTGATCGCCGAAATGAACCATCACATCCGGAACGCCTTGACTGCTATTTCCCTTTCCGCGGACGTCATCGAAGACCGGCATCTGATTCGCGTCATCTCCGAAGGAATCGACCGCATCGACTGGGCTCTCCGTGAAATCCTGCCTCGCGAAATCCCCCTGCGGAAAGAACAGCGCCACCGACTCGGCTATTTCCAAAATGGAGGAACGGATCCCCATGTCTGACATGAAAATGACCGACATGAAAATTCTTTGCGTTGAGCACCATGCCGAATACATGGACGCTTTGAGACACATACTGGAATCCGCCGGCTACCGGGTGATGCCGGCGACCACCGGCACGCAAGCGCTGCGCCTGCTCACAAACCGGGAATTCGACGGCGTCCTGCTCGAGTACGACTTGCCTGACGCCACAGGCACCGCCGTGCGGGCGGAGATGAAGCGCATCAAGCCGGAAGTCCCCGTCCTGCTATTTTCTGGAGTAGGCAGCCAGACGCCATTCCTGCTTCGTTTTTTTGATTTGTATCTTCGGAATCACGAACGGCCCGAGAAAGTCTTCGAGGACCTGGAGGCGTAGCTCGCCGCGGCAGTTGCCTATTGAGCAATCACCTCGCCCGGCTGTGTCCGCGCTCGACGCCCGCGCCGGTACAAAATCCACAGATACGCAATCGGCCCCGAAGCCAGATTCACCAATCCCCATTTCCGCGTAGCAACATCGCTGTAGATCATCGCCCACGCGAAAAGCACCGTCGGAGCCAGTACAATCAACATCGCGCCCACGGCCCCGCCCGCCACCCGAAAGCTTCGCGCCGCATTCGGATACTTCCGCCGCAGTTCCCAGAACGAAAGCACGGTCTGGATCGACGTCGCCATCCGCGTCCAGGCATACACTCCAATCAGTTGCGGCACCGTAAACACCGCCAGCGCCGCGCAAAAAGCCGTCGACACCAGAATCGACCGCACCGGCGTCCCAAACCGCGCACTCACCTTAGCCAGAGCCGGATGAAAGTATCCATCTTCCGCCATCGCCAGCGGAATGCGAGTGACCGAAAGCACCGTGCTATCGAGCAATACAAAAGCACATACCACGGCCGCCACAAAGATCGCCGTCCCCAGCGCATTTCCTCCAATCAGCCGCGCCGCCGTCACCAGATAGCCAGTCTGCCACTCCTGCCAATTCCCCAGGGCCGCCAGCCCCGCCGCCATGGTGACCACATAAATCGCCACCGCCAGAGGAACCACAATCGCCAGTCCGATTGGAAAATTCCGCGTCGGATTCTCCACTTCCTCAATCACGGTGGAGACTTGTTCGTAACCCGCATAGGACCACAGAGCAATCGCGAGTCCTACGCCGAATGCTCCCTGCCACGGTTTATCCGTCGGGAAAAACGGATGAAAGGGATTGAAGTGCGCCTGATGAAACCCCAGAACGACAAACACCACTAGCGGAATCGCCATCATCACCAACAACATCAAAGTGAGTTTCCCCACCAGATGAATGCCACGAATATTCAGGTAAGCCACCAGCAGCAGAAACGCAAAGGCCACGCCCCAGTGTTCGAGGCGCGAATGCATAGGGAACCAATACTCGAGATAATCCGCCATGCCCACGCCGTAAGAAGCGCTCATGAGAAACGTGCCCGTCCAGTTCCACCATCCGCACTGAAATCCCCAGAAGTCTCCCAGCGCGGCCCGAGTCCATCGGTAGAATCCGCCCTCCACCGGCATCAGGGTGGTCATTTCAGCCGTAGCCAGCGCAATAGGAACGGAGAACAGCAGCGGCACAACCAGAAGAAACGTCAACCCCAGTCCCGGGCCCGAGGTCGAGATCATCGATTCCAGTTCAAACGGTCCCCCCGCGCAGTAGGCGAACAGCACCGCCACAAAAGGCGCCAGCCCAATGCGGCGCAGGTTCCTGGTGGGAGCATAAAACGCTGTCGGGACTGACGGAAGCGAACCAGCACTCAGCGGATCTGAACCCATTGCTCCTCAACTCCCCAGGGGATGCCGCCTGAGGCCTTGAAGATTATGAGAGCACGAGGCCCAAGTCAACAGCCAAGGCACGCGAAGAAGTTTTCGCACAGAGAAGTTTCGCCCCGGAGACATGGCTCTGTTCAAAGCTTCCCGGCGCGAGCGATCAGTGAATCACGGCCGTTGGCTGATTTCCCGTGGCCCACGCTTGGGCCGGCACGGTCGTCGTGGACGGCAAGGCTCCGCCCGTGGATGCTGCGGCCGAGACATTGACGGCGAAACTGACATTGCTAAGCGCAGCCGCGATTTGCGCACAAGCACTCGCGCAATTCGTAGTCAGCGCAAGGTAGTATTCCCCGGCCGCAAGACTGCTAGAACCTTGAGTCCAAAGCAGCGTGCGGAAGCCATCCGACGCCGCGAAGGTAGTTCCCGGCGTAGCTCCGATATCCACCAGCAGGTCCCCCGAAGTGTTATAGATGCCGATGTCATATTCATTCGCCGTATTGTCCGCGGTTGTTACGTCGTAGGTTATCTGGGTGGTCGTGACCGCGTACGGCAAAACGAAACCCCAAAGCTTGGTGACGTTTTCGGTTGCAGCCTGCGCCCCCCCGGTTCGTGCTCCGCCCGTCACAAAAAACGGGACCGCGCTTTGGGTCGCAGAGATCGTGATTGATCCTGGGTTGTTAGCAATCTTGATGTTCGCGCCCGCCGTGAGTGTACCCAGCACCGGAGCGTCGCCCGTGCTCCCGATCAGGATTTGCCCGTTCGTGGGAACGGCCGTCGAAGTCACACTTGTCGGACTCGAGAAATAGGCAATGCCATCCGCCGTGCCCGAGATGTTACCGGAAAGAGTCACCGAACCGCCCAACGCCACCGTGCCTCCTCCCGACAATCCTGATCCCGCCAGCACCTTGATGGAAGAATCTGCCAACAGGGAGTTCGTGATTCCCCCAGCAGGAATACTGATCGTGCCGGTCTTGGTGATCGTTCCCCCGGTCAAACCCGCCCCGGTACTGATGCTG
The DNA here is from genome assembly GCA_049512915.1 of Candidatus Sulfotelmatobacter sp. Lineage (GTDB taxonomy): Bacteria > Acidobacteriota > Terriglobia > Terriglobales > Acidobacteriaceae > Sulfotelmatobacter. Next base: position 44,824 of record JBEKWP010000002.1, on the reverse strand, counting down.
GTGACTGTTCCTCCCGAACCAGGTGCCGCATTGGTGAGCGTCACCGTCCCGCCCAGCGCCACCGTTCCTCCCCCTGACAGCCCGGACCCAGCCACGACTTTGATGGAAGAATCTGCCAGCATGCTGTTGGTTACGCCAAGGGCGGGGATGCTGATCGTGCCAGTCTTGGTAATCGTCCCGCCCGTCAGTCCAGCGCCAGTACTGACGCTGGTGACCGTCCCTCCCGAACTGGGGGAAGCATTGGTCAGCGTGACCGTACCACCCAGCGCCACCGTTCCTCCCCCCGACAATCCGGACCCAGCCACCACTTTGATGGAAGAATCCGCCAGCATGCTGTTCGTCACCCCGGCCGCTGGAATACTGATGGTGCCGCTCTTGGTAATCGTTCCGCCCGTCAGTCCAGCGCCAGTACTGACGCTGGTAACCGTCCCGGCGACCGGGAACGTCTGCCCAGACGCGAAAGTGAGAATCCCATTCTTGGCGATCGAAAACCCAGTCTCACTGACATCTCCGCTCACACCGTACAGCAAGTTCAGGGTGGCTCCCGTGTTCGTAGAATCATTTCCCGTGGGCTCTGCCTGCCACTGAAAGATGTAGTCGATCGATTTCAATAAAGTCGTGTTGTACGACGCAGCCTCAAGATCCAAGGGGTTGGAGTTGAATCCTTGCGTAGCTGTGGCTGCAGCGGTGGGAGGAAAAACTGCCCCTGCCTGCGCCGTCAGGGAACCCCGGATGATGGATGTCCCGGATACGTCGAGCTTGGCCGCTGGGCTGGTGTTGCCGACCCCTACGCTGCCCCCCGATTCGAAGATCGCCGAATTTTCAATATTGCAGGCGGTAGTGAATTTCGCGATCTGGTTGACCGAGGCAGTTCCATCGCTGGTAACGGCTGCGCAGGTCGTCGTTGCCGCCAAAGGCGACACAGCAAGGCCGGCACCACTCCCAACTGCCCGTAAGGCAGATTGCGAGGTTGCAGACCCCGCCTGAACGCCGTTGGCCGGTTGAGTCGTTGATAACGTCGATGACGGTAAGGATTGGCTGTCTGCAAGCATGAAAGCCGAAGCCGGCTTGCCTCCCAGCATATCCGTGTCCGCCGCCTTCAACGCGTATGCCACGCTCAATAACAGAATGCGCGGCTGCTCCGCATGTCCGGCAGGCCGGATGCCCAACCAACGTGCTTCCCCTGCCGAGAAAACCTCCTGCGGCAGACCCTCCTCATTACTCGCTCCGAGCAGTGCGCTATAGTTCCCGCCTGAGTCCAGTTGTACGGTCTGGTTTTCCTGCCAGACCGCTGTCTGGTCGTTCTGGTCTGAATACAATGCAAACGTGACCCCAATCGCGCCGCTAAGCGGCTCCCCCGTCTCATCCCGCACCGTTCCCCGGATGCGAATCAGGCGCGGCACCGTCGCGGTCGAGGCAAGCGGCGGCGAACTCTGATCACCCTGCGCCAACGCCAACGCACTGGAGAACAGACACGTCGTAACAACCCATGCCAGGCCGCGACTAAACCTCACGATCACCTCTTCTCAGACAGCTCACCGCCTACAGGAACTACTTCTTGTTACATCCTCTTGCAACTCTCCAGGTGGCTTAGCCAAACGAGCTAGGCTCTCTGGTTAAGCAATCCTGGGGACCTGTCTCGACCTAACCAAATGGAGAATTGACGACCCGGCCGGACTTGAGCTTAGATGTGGGTCGGGATGCCGGACTCTGTATTAGGCCGACTTCTCGAATCCTGCTGGCATTATCAGCCGATCCAAGGAATGAAACTATGACGACTGGCAAGACTCTTATCCTGACGATGTGCATAACAGGCCTTTTGCCTCTTGTTTCTGCTCAGAGCGCGCCGCCGCGCATAACCAGCGCAGATGCGAAGAGCCACAGCGGCGAGACCGCAACCGTCTGCGGAAAAGTAGTAGACACCAAGATTTCCAAATACGCACTCGCCGGCCGGGGAAAGCCGGTAAACTTCGATCTCGATCAGCCAGAGCCGAATCCAGTGTTCTTCTTCGTGACATTCGGATCCCAGGCCGGGTCGAACCCCGAGGAAGCGCAAGCCGCCTACCAGGGAAAGAGCGTGTGTGTAACCGGCAAGATCGCGGTGGTAGCTGCGGTGCCGTACATCATGGCGGCCGATCGCTCCCAGATCAAAATTCACGCGGAAGATAAGTAGCGAACCGGCTCGGGTTTTGTTTCACAGTGGCGACGCTGGAGGAGTTTCGCGTCGCCACTGCGGTTCTGGGAGGTTGACCTCTCATCTTTTCTCTGCGTCGTTCTTCTCTGCTTCCTTCAAGGGCACCAACGCAGCGCTTTGCTTCTTGGCGGAGATCACCGTAGACAGTTCCTGCAAAACGGTTTCCCGTAATTTCGCGTATCCGACCGCGCCGCTCATGAAATGACCATTAATGAAGAAGCTTGGCGTGCCCTGTAATCCGAGCCGCTGGCCTTCCTCAGCATCCTTCTTGACGGTAGCAATTTGCTCTCCGGAATCAAGGCATTGGTCGAAACGGGCGCCGTCTAGTTTCAGCTCGCGAGCTTCCTGCTTCATGTCGGACACGTGAAGTTTCTTGGTCTCAAACAAGGAATCATGAAACTCCCAGAATTTACCTTGCACGCCCGCGCAGCGCGCGGCTTCGGCGGCTCTGGCAGCAAGGGGGTGCATGGGCAAAGGAAAGTCTTTGTAGGTCAATGACACCTGATCGCCAAATTGTTCGCGCAGCTTCGCGAGATCGGCGTTCACTTTTTGGCAGTAAGGGCACTCATAGTCGGCGAATTCGACAATCTGGACGGGAGCGTTCTCAGAACCGAGCCTGGGAGCTTCTCCAACCTCGACCTTGGCGCTGGGCTGGTTTAGCTCAACTACCACGCCGTATTCTCCCCGAAGTTCGGCGATGTAGGCGTCCCGCGCTTTTTTCATACGCAACTGGTGTACCGTATTGATGATGTTGCTCCGGGCTGCCTCATACGATTCGTCGGTCTGTACACCTTCGTAGTAGAAGCGAAGTTGGTCTTCCGTCGGTTCCTGCACGTTCACGGAAATATGGCGCTTGAATAATTCATCCAGGGTCACAGATTCTTTCTTGGCCTGCATTTCCAGTAGCTGGTCGTCAATGAATTGCTCGAGGGCATCCCGCTCGGCAAGGTAATACTTGTATTGGGCTTGCAGCAACTTGCCCGCTTCCTTTTCTTCCAGTTCACTTGCGGTCACCTTGCGCCCCGCAATTTCGGCTACCACGCTGGAGCCATCTTGCCCGACGGCGGGCACGGAAAGACCGCCTAGCGCTATTCCCAACCCAAGTGCGATAAAAGCTTGCTTGCTCAGCATAGAAATTCCTCTCTCTTAAGGATTCTCGACATTTCTTGGTTCAGGAGGAGGACAAACTTGAAAGCCCGGACGCGGAGCATAACCCCGGCGTCCGGGATGTTTCGATTTGGCGCGCCGAACAACTCCCCAATGGAAGCTGCTTCAGCTAGCCTCACCGTCCTTCAAATCCGAAAGACTAAAAGTCCTGGTCTTCCGGCGTGCAAGTGCAGGTACCGCGGCCGCTGCCCAGAGTTATCGCGAAAGAGCAAAGCTCCTGGAGCACGGTTTTTTCCGTAGCCGAGAGGTTAGAATCGGCCAGCGGGGTTTCGGTAACGGCAAAAGTTGCCGCTGTGTCCCCAACCGTCGTGCGCTGGATGTGCGTTTCCCATCCCCGCAGTCCGGGTGCCAAGGTGTTGTTCGTTGGGTCGCCAGGGTTGGTCGAAGACGAAACAACCTTGATAACGCCGCGATTGTTCACCTTGTGGGTCAAGCTGTTGGCCAACAGTTCCGTGTTGATGTTTTCCGACAGCAGGCCGTCTGGTGTTACTTCGCAGCTGCAGCACTCCTGGAATTCCTGGCTGTCATCGAATACATAGATCGAGGCCCAAAGATTTCCGTTCGGGATTCCCTCGGTTTCGGTAGTCGACTTGTCGCCATCGTTGATCAGCCGCAGGGTTGCAGCCGGAGCGCCAGCGGTGTTCGCGTTCGAGTAGTAGGTGACAAAATAGACGCTGTTGTCCCCTTGAGCCAAGGCATTTCCTGAAGCGATCCCCAGCATCAAAGAGATGGCCAGCACAGAAAACAGCAAAGATCCAACTCTCTTCATTTGTAAGTCCTCCGTAGCTTTCTTTTGTGGCGCGGCGGCTGGGGGGAGGATCAGCTATTAATCGCGCTTGCGGAACTCTAACCGTTACACAATTCTTTACAACTACCCACGTGGCTTAGTCGGAAACACTAGGTCTGGGAGCTACTGCTTATGGCGTAGTTACTCTCCCCGGCCCCACGGCGAAACACTTCGCTGATAACTCTGCTGATCAAGACTTCGAGATGCAAGTGACAACCCTCTGGCTTCCGTCATCGTGCCGCGATCCATCAGCGTTATTGCGGTCCTTGCGCTTGCTGGCGTATCTGCCGGGCTCGGTCTTTCATCATTTGCTCGAGGACATCCGGAGCTAATGGTTCACTGGGCGGGACCACACTTCCGCTATCGAGTGGACGGTGCGCGACCTGTGCCGCGGGCTCCTCTTTCGCAGGTGTCGAAAACGACGAGTCGCTGGGAGGTTTCCAAAGCAGAGGATCGCGGACCGTCTTTGTCTGCTCGTCGCTCCCGTTTTTCTGCTCGCTTGCCGCAGGGGACAGATCTGCCGTCTGCCCTACCTTCACCAGAACCACACGCGTCAGTTTATCCGGGCTGTCGGATGATCCCATGATCACATAGTTGAAATCAGATCCGTTCAGCAGATCCGCCAGCACTTGCCGAATCGTACCCGGCCCCTCGTGCAAGTAAATTCGGTCTGCCGCGCTGCTCGCGGGAAAGTCGATAACTGCACCCGTCTGGGCGCTGATAGCCCGCAAGACCTCGGCAAGACTTGCGTTCGATGCTTTAACCGTCAGCTTGCCGTTCGCGTAAGTGATCACAGGCTGACTCGCTACGGGGGGCACGAATGGTTCATTGCCGTCCGCAGAACTCTTCCGCGCGGTCTCGCAGGATCCGCCGATCACCTGCGCGCTGCAGTCAACGCCAGACTGCTGAGTATGCCCGGTGGCAACGAACCACCAGGGCAGCGCAGCCACCATGCCGATTAAGCGATATTGCCAATATCTAGTCAACTCGTTCTTGATCCTCCATTACGTCCCCAGTTCGGTCCGAGCCATGTGGCACATATGGAGGCTAAGCAGCCGTTTCGTTTGCTGCAATACTGCCCATGTGCTAGTCATTTTGGCTAGTTCTTATATCTTCGCGATACTGGAAGTTCGTCATCAAAGAGGTTCGATCCCAGCGCCACCTTGCCAGGTTTGTCATGTACGCCTGAATTTTAAGCCCCGCTCGTCCCAAGGACGATTTAGTTCGTTTGTGTTAGTTCTTTGTTCGAACGGGTTGATTTTCCAAGCTTTTAGACGAATTTGTCGCCAGGGGCGTCATCAACGCCTTGACAATAAGGGCCTTCAATGGGAAGCTTACTTCGCCCTCTCTTGTTGGCGGGCCTTTTGCGTGCTCCTCCCCTCCGCCGCTAACAACTTGATCCGTCTCTATGACCGAACCTCGGGTGAGGTGTTTTCGTAGTCGCGTCGCTGTGAACGAATCCGTGCACTGACGTTCGTTTGAGCACTGTGCAGTCGATAAAGGAAGAATACGCCCGTGGCTACTGCTTAAGCCCCTGGCGGGAATTCCTACAGATCATTATTGAGGAGTAAGCCGTGACGATGGGGGTATCGGAGCCTGGGTTCCTGGTATTGGACTCCAAGTTGAATCCTGTCGCTTGCAATCAGCAGGTGATCAAGATCCTTGCCTTTCCCAACCTGGTCGACCAGGTTAAGCGTATGAGTGTGTTTCTTTCCGATAAGATCCGCGTCAGTCTGGTCGATCGCCAGTCGAAAGATTCGCTGGAATTTGTCAAGGAATTCAGGTCAGGCAAGCGTCGCTACAACTGTCGCATTTTCCAACTTGACTCTCCCGACAAAGGCGCCCTGCTAGTGCTTGTTCTAGAGCGCTTCGCCTCCCGAACGGCTTCTTTGTCGCAGCTCTCCGAGGAGTTTGATCTTACCGTCCGGGAACAGGAGACCGTGCAACTGTTGCTCCAGGGCCTCACCAGCAAAGAGATTGCGGCGCGAATGAACATCAGTCCCAACACCGTAAAAGCTTTTCTTCGTCTGGTAATGGTCAAAATGGGGGTCTCCACCCGTTCCGGAATCGTGGGTAGAATCGTCGGGCCCGTCTAGCCGGGTTACCCTAGCCTGGTTACCCCTAGCCTGGTTACCCCTAGCCTCGTCACCCCTAGCCTGGTCACTCGAACCCTAAGAAGTTAGCCGTGGTGAACTAGTCCATTTGTGGACTTTACTTAAGATTGCGCTCACGTAAGATCGCTGTTCGCTATGCGATCACAAGAAGTAGAGCGCAGGAGAAACCCTCGCTTTCCCCAGATACTGGAGATCGAGGTTAACCCCGTCCCACCATTCGATTCCGCCCAAGGCTCGGAGAAACCAATCCTCGGGCGCGCTCAGAATATGAGTCGAGGCGGCCTCTGCTTCTTGAGTCAACGGCCCGTTTCACAATCGTCGCTCTTGCGCTGCGAGATGCGCGCCGCTGATGTTCCGGTACCCATTCCCACTCTCTTGCTTGTCCGTTGGACGAAGAAGCCGAACCTGCGGGGCAAGAATTATCTTTCCGGCCTGCAATTTCTGCTTTAAGCGATTCGGCTAATCCGTACGGTAGTAACCCAAAGTGGTTAGTCTTTGCGGCTAGTTTAATGTTCCTACTGCATACAGTCTAGCCGGCAAAGATAGTTGAAAACTCATAACTGGGCGTTAGAGTCTACGTTCACTGTGGGCAGCCCAACCGTCCTCCTCCGGACTGGGCCAATTCATGAGGCGGTGAAGTATGCACCTCGCAAGCAGAGGAGGAACCCGTTACGCCCCGGCGACGGCCCTATCTCTTCTCTTGCTGCTTTCACTCACCGTCACTGAGTCCGGCTGCGGTGGCGGTTCGTCGGCGGCCGCGGCACGTCCCTCAACAAAGTCTCTAACATCAATCTTGATTTCCCCCGCCACTCCCACCGTTCCGCTGGGTAAAAGCCGACAGCTTACCGCCACAGGAGTGTTCAGTGACGGCAGCCAGCGGGACATGACGAAAACGGTTACCTGGGCCAGTGCTCAGCCTTCAGTGGCGAGTATCAACCAGTCAGGTCTGGCGTCGGGCAAGTTGGTCGGAGGCGTTAAGGTTACGGCAACTTCAGGCTCCGTTACAGCTTCGGTCACTCTTGCCGTCGGGGCAGCCACTTTAGTATCGATCGACGTCACGCCGAACAGTCTCTCGATTCCGAAAGGTGAAACTCAACAGCTCAGCGCGGTTGGCACATTCAGCGATGGGAGCCAGAAAACTATTACCGACTCGGCCGTTTGGTCGGTTTTCCCAATCGAGATTGCAAACATAAGCGCCACTGGATTAATCAAAGGTCAAACGGTAGGTTCCGCCAGGGTCATCGCTGAGTTAGATTCTATTCGCGGAACCGACCTGCTGACCGTCTCGTCGGTCGCCTTAGTGTCAATCAGCGTAAGTCCGAATAGCCCCTCGGTTCCGAAGGGCGAAACCCAGCAGCTCACTGCGGTCGCTAACTTCAGCGACGGCAGCCAGAAAACCATTACAGATTCGGCGACTTGGTCCATCGCCCCAACTGGAATTGCCACCGTAAGCCCCACCGGATTAGTCACCGCTCAGGCGGTTGGCTCTGCCACGGTCACCGTCGCCTCAGCTTCTATCCACGAAAGTGATCCGCTGACGGTCTCGCCGCCTGCCCTCGTATCGATTGCCGTGGCGCCGGCGAATTCATCAATCATGCTGGGAACGACCGAGCAATTAACCGCGACCGGTTCCTACAGCGACGGTAGTACTCAGGATCTTACAAAGTCGGTTGCGTGGTCTTCCGCGAATTCTTCCATGGCGAGTATTGGTCCTGCAGGGCTGGCGGCCGCGGTCTCTGTCGGCTCCACGAGTATTTCCGCCACTTCCCACGATTTGACTGGATCGACAGTCCTCACGGTCGAGCCGCAGTTGCTCGTCACCTACTTCAGCCACGCCCACGACCCCGCCACAATGGATGCAGCGGTATATGTCACCAACGTCGCGATGACCAACAGTTCCCTGTGTGCGATGGTTTATGTCTTCGACACCCAGCAGGAAATGACGGAGTGCTGCGCCTGCTCGGCTTCGCCAGATGACCTTCGGACTCTGTCAATAAACAATAATCTAACCAATCAGCCGGCCACCGGAGCCGTACCGGCAGCCGGAGTCATCGAGATCGTATCCGCCGGTACCAGCAGCCAGGCCTGCAATGCAAGTAGGTCCGCTCCCGGAGGAGAACTCCGGGCCTGGTCAACCCACATACAGGTTGTAGACACAGGTAAGTTTGTTCCGACAGAAGCCCCTCTTGAGGTTGTGCCGCTGACTCCAACCCATGCGTCGCAGCTCCAAAGCCAATGCGGCTTTCTGATGGCGGAAACCCATGGTATCTGCACTTGCGGAGCGGGCGATTGATGGGATTCGGCTAAATTGCACTCTGACTTGTGGGGAAGCTGGCGTTATAGGTTCAAGAGTTCATTCGTGTTTCCCATCAACTGCGGGACTAGTTCCTTCGGGGTGGTGCCCCAGGCCGTTCGATGATGTATAAGGCGTGAACACAGACACACACAATTTGAGGTGGTGAGATGGCAATGGATCGGACTCCCTTGAAAGATGCGGAGGAGGCGTGGATCGCAAAATATAGATCCGCGCTAAAAGACATTCCAGTTCAGCAGTCACGTTCCACGAGGTTCCACGAAACTCTCAACAGAGCCCACAGCATCATTGTGTCGCACGTCGCAGGAATCTTAGCTGGCTCGCTGGATTCGAGCCGCTGGAAGGGATTAAAGAGCCCGGTACAATCCTCGACACCCGTCCCCGTTTCACAACCACAAACAGCTCGAAACAGGAACATGGCAGAGTCGAACGCCAAGGTAGCTTGATAGCGGCCAAGGTCTGCCGCGCCGCGCCGGCGTGGAGGTTCAGGGCCGGGGACAAACGATCATGCCGACGATTCCGGAGCGGGTCGAAGCTCCCATCTTAACCATCACCAGCCGAATAAATGCCTTTACCGTGTTAGGGCTGATATTCATGCGCTGAGCAATCTCTTTGCTGGTGAAGCCCTCCCGCAGAAACTGCACCGTTTCCTGTTCGCGGGCCGTCAGGCCAAAGCGTTCAGAAATTTCCGCAATCGTCGTCGACTCGTGGCTTTTCCTCTCCATCATGACGATCGTCAATCTTCCGGACTGACCTGAACCATTGCTTTGGTTGGTATGATTTTCCGGAAGATCGAGCGCAAAAGAGCGGCAAAGATACGTCCTCCTCGCCGATTGAACCTTGCCTGCAAGTCCTGGCCGCGATTGCCCTTCGCCCAGAGTCGCGCGAACCTTCTTCGCCAGCCACAGGCCAAGATTGTGAATGTTTCGTGGGTGCTCTGGAAATGTAAGTATCTGAAGCACCTCGGGATTGGAGCCGACAACTTTCGCTGACGTATCCACCACAATCAGACCGGGCCGGGCCGGTGCAGTACGCGATAAGCTTTCCATTTTCATAATGGTCGCCAGTCAGCCGCTTAAGACGAATCGACTTGGCCTCATCAGGCCGGGCCGGGCTCCGCACTTGACCACTTCAGCGCGGCGAGCAACCCCATCCGCATTCACCTGCGCTTTTATGTCCCTGTGGTCGTTCGCGCGATGTTAGTAGTACAGTCCGGCCTCAGCAAGGGGCAACACAGGTCATTTCAGGACATTACGGGGCATCACTGTGCAAAAGATCGCCGCATCCCCCGCGCGCACCCATGTTTGACTCAGGGGGTACATGGAAGTGAGCACAGCCGCAGGATCACACCGCGAAGCCGATCACCTTTCTGACTGCGCTATCAGGCCTGTGCGGTTGCCGCGCCTTTTTCTCGGAACTGCCAAAATCATGAGAGGTATGTCGGTTTATGCCCCGCGCACGGCTAGGGGAGTTTTCCGGCCGGGTACAAGATTTACTGTATGGGAGCGAAAGCGCTGATTTATTAGTTTTTAGTGACAAACGCCCCATCGAGCAGGTGCTGGTTCCTAAGGGGGGACACCGGCACTTGCTTTTTTCTCTTACCCGTTGCGACCTCAGGCTCCATACAGCGCACGGAATCTCCAAATACAGATTGAACGGGATTCGTCCGCTCGTGGTTCAGGGCTAAAGTTCCCGTCAGTACAGTCATTGGAAGGAGGGGATCATGCTTTACTGGACGCTAATGTTCCTGGTGTTGGCACTGATCGCGGGAGTGCTCGGCTTTACCGGCATCGCAATTGTGGCTGCGGGTGTCGCCAAGCTGCTGTTTTTCGTTTTCCTGGTGTTCTTTGTCATTTCACTCGCGACCCATCTCTCGAGCCGAGGCAGCGGTATCTAGGCTGCCCGCACTCCGCACAAAAGGGCGGAAGAATCTTCTCAGCTCGTAGTGGGACGATGCTCGATGTCGGCTAAAAGCCTGCCGTCATCATTGAAGCAAGAGCAGGAGGAAGAGCAGTTGAGCCAAGGCTAACGCAAAACGTGAAGGAGATAAAAACCATGAAACTCACCAGCGTAATCAGGATGTTCGTTTTGACTTCGCTTCTCGGAGGTAGCGCGCTGATCTTCGCACAAGACCAGCAAAGTGATGCCAAGCCCCCGCAAGAAGAAGCTCGCCCCGAAGCAGCCAAGCCGGCGCAGGATGAAGCCGCACCTCCACGCCCACAACAAGAGGATGCGAAACCTCCAAAACAAGACGATGTTAAGCCTCGCCAGGACGAGGACAAGCCGGCAAAGCAGGAAGACGCCAAACCGTCCAAGCAAGCCGAGCAGGCCCAGCGCGCCGACAACCAACATGGCCGCATTCCCGACGACAAGTTCCGCGCCCACTTCGGACGTCAGCACACCCTTGTGATCAACAAAACAACTGTTGTGAATGGCCAGCCACGCTTCCAATACTCCGGCTACTGGTTCACCATCGTTGACCCCTGGCCAGTTGGCTGGGCCTACACAGACCAGTGCTATATCGACTATATAGACGGCCAATATTTCCTGTTTGATCTGCTTCACCCCGGCGTTCAGGTCGCAATTTCGGTTGTGATGTGACCAACCCGGCGCGTTGATGTGAGCAGGCGAGCCCTCCTTTCTGCGGGCAAAGACTCCGCAGATCGGAGGGCATCTTTTCGCTTGTGAGACCCCGGATCAGTTGTGATCAGTCCTGCAGGAATCGTTCCCAACCTTTGCGATCTCCTGCAGCAACTAAAGTACGTACGCAACAAATTTCGGAGGCGCAGGAAGGCCCGCGCTTTCTCAGGAGGAATTTTTATGGCAGACGATATGGAGAAGAAGAATCAGCAAGGTGGTCAATCCGGGCAAGGTCAGCACGGCGGCCAGTCTGGGCAGCACCAGCAGAGCGGCCAGACCGGCCAGAATCAGCCCGGCCAGACTCAGCCGAAGAAGGGCGGCCAGACCCAGGACGAAAACGAAGAAGACCAGAACCGCGACCGTCAACGCCGCGCTTCGTAAGTCATTCTTCTTTTTCGATGCATTGATCACAGATGTTTTGAAGTCCCGGCCCGCTGCGGGTCGGGACTTCATCTTTATCGAGCATATTTTCGAGTATATTTATCGAGCATCGGATCGCAGGCTCGATATGCCACCTTTAACGCAAACTCTTTCGAGGAGAGCCCAAATGACAGCACGAAAACGCAAGGCAACTCAAGAACCTCTTCTGAATACCGTCGCCCGGACACTTGGTCACGCTGCCGGCACGCTCACCAGGGCGACCCAGGAACTAAGCGAAAACCTTGCGGCACTCCCTGAAACCGTAAGTACGAGAATGCGCAAGGCTGCAAGTGTCGCCGCACCTGCGAAGCACTCGCGGGCTCGCGCCGCACGGACGAAGGGCAGGGCCGCGGTAGGTAAGAAGCGAAAGTCGCCGGGAGGCAAGCCGTCTCGACGCAGATCAGCAGCGTAGAACAAGCACCATTCTCGATGTCAGGTATTCATGAAGCAGCCCCGTTGTTTCCTGGAGGACCCTACACCTGCCCGCTCCAACCAGTAAGGGAACCTTTGCAGGAAAACCGGGACTGCACAGTATTGTCGACCAGTGAGCGCCACTTTACAGTGAGGAGAGTTCAGAAAGTTGAGTTCTCCCATGGCATCCAAGATTGCAGGACACGGACCCCACATCGACACACAGCGCTCACCGTCTTCAGAAGATCTGAGACGGGCATTCGAGACGGCAGTCTGCGAGATCCATCAGTCTGATCTCGCGGCCAAAAAGGGACGTTGGTATCGGACTCCCATCGTGCAACGCGCAAAATTCTTTGGGATCTCTCGACCTGATGCCGAGAAGCGAGCGTTGACCGATGCGGCTCGGGCTTTGGCCCAGTTGTGGAAGGTTTGAACGAGGGCCTCAAGCTTCCGAGGCCCCAACCTTCGGCGTTTCGCGCTTCGTGAACTCAGAGTACCGGGCTTCGTCCCTGGATCAGGCGGATTAAAACCGCAATCACTGCCAAAACCAGCAGAATGTGAATAAATCCGCCCAGCGTGTACGAGCTGACCATACCCAGCAGCCACAGGATCAAGAGCAACACGGCAATAGTCCAGAGCATAGTCGTTCTCCTTTTTTGGAAAGCACTGTAGGTGCCAATCAACTGGCCTGAAGTTTACGTACGCCGCAGCGTTGACGGTATCCAGTAAAGCCTTTAGCGGAGGCTTGATCCGGCTTTAGTTGCAGAGGATCTTCACGACAACGCGAAGGCCGCATTCGTTCATCATTCGTCGCTTAATAGATGTGAACGATTCCATTCCGCACCGCGTAGAGAGTAAGTGCCGCGACCGAATGTAGATTGAGCTTGCGCATCAGGTTGGTGCGGTGAGTTTCCGCGGTCTTCACGCTGAGATTGAGAGCTGTGGCAACTTCCTTGGTCGTTTTTCCTTCGGCGACGAGCTGAATCACTTCCCGTTCCCGTGGCGTCAAAACACATTGTCGGGCAGCGTCGCCCTTCTCGTCTGGACGCAGGTACCCTTCAAGCATCATCTGCGCCACGCTTGAAGTGAAGAATGTTCGCCGGCGCTGCAGAGCCTCCACGGCGGCCAGCAGGTCGCGTCCCGCGTCCGATTTCAGCATGAAGCCGCTCGCTCCTAGGGCGAGCACTTCGCGCACCATCTGTTCCGAATCGTGCACGGTCAGGATCAGAATGCGGGCGTCAGGGTTTGTTGCCAGGATTTGTCGGGAAGCGTCCAGGCCGTTCAGGTTCGGCATTCCGATATCGAGAAGGAGAACGTCCGGCTTCAACCTGCTGGCGTACTCAACCGCTTCACGACCATCTCTCGCCTCAGCACAAACCTCCCACTCCGGATGGCTTTCGAGCAGGGAGCGAATGCCTTTCCTCGCTACCTCGTGATCGTCCGCGATAAGGATTCGAAGCACGCTCAAGCTTCACCTCCGGGTACAAACGGGATCTCCGCGGCGAGTCCTCACTGGAAGCGGCCCCGGGGTCTTAGAATAGTTGCACTCAGCGTCGGGCCGGTTGCAGGAAACAGTTTGTAGGGAACCAGTTTGCGGAAACCAGTTTGTGGAAACCAGCACAAGCTGGCACCCTGACCTCCACAGGTGCGCTCAACTTATTCGGACCTTAACCCAGGGAGCACGGAGATTGCCAAATTCGCAATTCCCTGAATTGCAATCGCTTAGGCTAGGAAACGGGCGGGAAACGTGATGTAAGTTTTTCCCACCCGCGATTTGGGAGCGCAACCCTCAGGCGACGGTAGTCTCCGGCGTGTCGCGAAGCTGCGGCATCTGGATCTGAATGATGTTGTTCTTGATGGCGTACACAACCAGATCGCGAATGGAGTGCAGACTGAGCTTCCGCATAATGTTGCTGCGATGGGTTTCCACCGTCTTGGTGCTCAAGTTCAGCAGTACGGCCACTTCTTTGGAACTCTTCCCTTCGGCGAGAAGCTGGGTCACTTCACGTTCGCGGGCGGTCAATGTCGGCAGATCCGGCGGCGCACTCCGGGATACGGCATGTCCCTTCTCCAGGAAGCCCGCTAACACCAGGTCGTTTACGCGCGGGGTAAAAAACATTCGTTTGCTCTGCAAGGCTTCTACTGCGGCCACCAGATCGCGAGCCGCATCCGATTTAAGCACGAAGCCGCGCGCCCCGGCATCGAGAGCCTCACGGATCACCTGATCAGAATCGGTGATAGTCAGCACGATGACTTTGAAATGAGGGTCGTGCTGCAACAGTTGCCGGGTTGCATCCAGGCCATTGAGGTATGGCATGCCTATGTCCACGATCACGACATCGGGCTTCAATTGCTTGGCCATCTCGACCGCCACGCGCCCATCGGATGCCTCTCCGCAAACTTCCCAACCCTCGTGTTTTTGCAGCAGCGAGCACAAGCCCCGGCGCACAATCTCATGGTCGTCGGCCAACAAGATACGAAGTTTCATGGCATCCTCCAGGTGTAACCTCAGAGTTTAGACCAATGTTCCGATAGCGCAGAACTCAGCACGAAGCGTGCGGGATTCGCGTCAGTGCTGTGAAAACCCGATGCTGACTCACCGCCTCTACGGCCTCCAGCAGATCGCGGGCGGCATTCGACTTCACCACATACCCTCTGGCTCCCGCATCCAGAGCCTCGCGCATCATCTGCGGCGAATCGTGTTGCGTAACGAATAAAACCTCGAGACTCGCGCCCGTTTGCCTCTTTTGGATTAACCGGCACGCCTCCAGGCCGTTCATTCGCGGCATGGTGACGTCCAGCACCACAATATCGGGCCGCAAAGCCTCGACCTTATCCAGGGCCTCGATTCCATCCGAAGCTTCGCCCACAACTTCCCAACCCGACCGTCCCTCCAGCAAAGTCCGCAGGCCCTGTCTCACGATGGGATGATCATCCACCAGCAGGATCCGGACTGCCATAGGGTTTCCAGCTCTCTGGAGGCAGCCTCGTAAAAACCCAATCGCTACGGTTCACGGCTGGCTCTATTCTCAACTTTGCCACGTTCTTGTGCACGAGTCCACTCGTACCGGGCGGAAGTGTGCAATTCCCGGCTGAAGCGACTTTCAAACTACCATGTCACTACTGCGCTTCGAATACAGTGAATCCTGTATTCGCGGTTCGCTATGCAGATCTTAATCGCCCGCCGCGTTCAGGGATGGGAAATAGGTTCCAGCATGCAGCAGCACGTCCACCGCCTCGACAATGGAGCCCACATCTGATTTCGAACACGCCCCACGGATGCCCGCCTTGCGGGCCTCCTCAGCCAGTTGTTTCGACAGATGAATCGTGACCATCAGGATGGGAATTTCAGGAAACAGTCTGGTGACTTGCCGCGCCACATCAAGCCCGTTTAGATCGGGCATCTGGAAATCCAGCAGAATCACGTCGGGCTGATTCTTTTCCACCCGTTGGAGCGCTTCTCTTCCCGTCCGAGCCTCATAGCAAACCTGCCAGGCGCTTTGCTGCTCCAGAAGTGCTCGAAGATAGTGTCGAACCGCCGGGTTGTCGTCTACCACCAGTATTCGAACCAAGCGGTCTTCCTCCATTTAGTGCTCGAGCTTTAACTGCGGCTCAGATCATAGCTGGGCAGAACGCCACCGCTCCCGACCCGGCCTGCCATTCAATGCCCCTTGCTGTGGCCCTCCGCTTTGTGCTTTTTCAGCACGGTTCGCGCAGCCACTTCCTTTGCCCGGTCACCATACCGCCCAGACCGCTGTGCGCTTTCCTTGATATGTTCGTACTCGCGCTGCTCCTTTGCGCTCACACCGCGAAGATGCTTTCTCCCTGGCATCGGTTCCTCCATCCCAGCGTTTTCTCTGTCTGCACAATAGGAGTTCAGCCGCGTAGCTGCAATACCGTAAACTCAGTAGGCTCCCAAGGGGCTATCGGTGCAGCTCGCAGACGGACTCGGAATGGGGCGGTCGGCTACAGGACGCCGCAAGACTCTCCGCTTAGGGAACAACAAGTCTCGCATCTTCATCTTCGCCTTGTGCAGCTGCGATTTTGAATTGCCGATTGAGCAGTCCAGCATTTGGGCGATCTCATTGTGTTGGTATCCTTCCACCTCGTGCAAAACGAAAATTTTCCGGCAGCCCTCGGGGAGTTCGCCGATGGCGCGGCGCAATGCAATACGATCGATGGCACCAGAGAGCTGCGGATCTGCTTTTCCGACATCGCGCCGCAGAGACGGTGACTCTGACGACACCGGCTCGTCAAGAGACAGTACGGGCGGGGCTTTCCGGCGCCGTATTTTCATCAGAACCGTGTTCACCGCAACCCGATAAAGCCAGGTAGAAAAAGCGGAGTCGCCCCGGAACGACCCCACGCTGCGAAACACTTGCAGGAAAGCCTCCTGCGTAAGGTCCTCCGCCTCGGCCAGATCCTTGGTCATCAACAAGCAAACGGAATACACCCGTTTCTTGTGAAGCTGAAACAGGCTGGCAAAGGCGTGCTCGTCACCGCTCTGGGCGCGCTGAACGAGGCTGCGTTCGGATTCTCGGCGGGCTTCCCGCTCGTCCGGAACCAGATTTGCTGCTGTCGCGGAAATCACGCAAGTCGCCACTGTAGTCTCCTCCGATCAAACTAGAGTTCTGGTTAAATTGCTCTCGATCATTCTGAGAGTTCCAACTTCCACAGAGAGAGTACCGGCAACGCGATCCGCAGCCCATCAGGCTGCCCCTGTAATTGATTGCCAGACTTGCTGTACAACTTGGCGGAGCGAGCGACACGCGAAGTGGCATAGTTAGAAACGAAAAAAATGGCGGGAGTTAATACTCCCACCATTCGCTGAGGCGAAACCCCCATGGCTTCGCGAGAAGAACCCGAAAGCAGCCGACCTTTAAAGGAACTTAAAGCCTCCCGGCCACCAGCAATACCAGCAAGACCACGACCACCAGGCCCAGTCCTCCGCTAGGGTAATAGCCCCACGATCTGCTGTAGGGCCAGGTTGGTAGAGCGCCGAGCAACAGCAGCACAAGCACGATCAGTAGAATCGTCGACATGAAAGCCTCCCGTTTATTTTTATTCTTCCTTGGTTGAAGATACGAGGCCCGGCTTGCGGAACAAACCGGGCCCTACAATTGGACCGTCAAACTTCCTTCGTTCTAACGGCTGGCGACGACCGGAGTCCCCGCCGACGGTTTCAGTTCGCCGTGTTCCCTGGCTTGGCCCGAATATCGCCTGATCGCAGACAGGAACGGTTCGCTCGCCTCCCTGGGCCGGGTTTTTCCGCCCAGGATGTCGGCAAACGGAATAAAGCTCCCGTAGAGAAGTCGGGTTTCATCCTTGTCTTGGGTGACCACGGAGCCGTTCAGGTCAATTCCCGCAAAAATGCCGCGGGCTCGTGAATAGGTCAGCACTTCAGCCCTCATTTTCCAGTCAGTGTCGGCGCCGGCATCGCGGCCAACGGGGCCCGCGGCCGCCGAAGCATCCGCGCCCAGCTTGAAGTGGCTCGATATCAGATGCTGCATTCCATCGTCATTCGTCACAATCATCACCAGGTCGACAGCCTGACCGCCCAGCTGCAATCCCCAGCTTCCGCCGGTGATGGTGATCGGCGCAGGAGCGCTCCACAGGCCGCCTTCTGTCCGGCATGTGGCGACGCCTTTACCGTGACTACCTCCGAAACCGACGGCGATTTTCACCATGGAGGGAATGACCGCAACGCACTTCGCATCGCTCATCACCTTGTCAGGGATCGCTTTGTCCGGAGTCGCCATGATTTCGTTGAGAACTTTAGCCGATGCATCCAGGCGTTTGTCGATGTCGGACTGATCTTTGTCATCAGCCGACCATGCCATGCCAACGCAGAGCAGCAGACCAGCACCGAGCACCACGAGACATCTCGGCAATACGGAGCCAATTCTTGTCATAAGAGGACCTCTTCCGTTTCCGTGCTCGAACCGAGCAACTGTTGAATTTCCTGCGAGGTCAACCCTACCCTTCCCGTGGTGACCGTTCCATCCGGTTCTAACTGTAAGGAGATCCAGCGCATGCCGGAGAAGTAGGGGAATTTGTCCAGGGGTCTACAGGCTTGAGAGGCCGATTCCTTCGGCCAGTACAGTGTCGGCAGTAGGGATTGAGATGGCCGAAAATCGAACCCGCGCTAACTTCGTTCAGGACGCCAGGACGGCACTCGGCTCCCGCAACACCAAACGAAGAGGAATGGTGAGTTCGACGAGGGTTCCGGGGTGGGCATTCGTCAACCGCAAGTCTCCGCCAAATTCCCTGGCCCGCTGTTTCATGCCTCCAATGCCGACGCCGACGCTGTCCGGTTGCAGTTCGGTAATTCTCTTGTCCACTCCCTTGCCATCGTCTCGCACGGCCACCACGATGTTCTCTTCTTTTTGAGCCAGGGTAATCCACACCTTGCTCGCTTCGGAATGCCGGAAAACATTGGTCAGCGCTTCCTGAACAATCCGGAAAACAGCGGTCTCTACATCCGCAGAAAGCCGCGGAAAATCGCGAGGCTGGACCTCGAGAGATATCTCAATGCCGCTCCGTTTTGTGAGCCCTTCCACGTACCAGGAAAGCGCCGAGAGCAAACCAACTTCATCGAGCAGGGGAGGATGCAAGAGGTGAGACATGGTGCGCACTTGCTGAATGGCACGATCCACAATACTGCTGGCTTGTGTCCACTCTTCCTCCGCCGGTTGCGCGGATTTCTGCAGCATCATTTTGTCGAGCACCATCTTGGCCACAGCAAGTTCCTGTCCTAACCCGTCGTGCAGATCGCGTGCCAAGCGGCGGCGCTCCTGGTCCTGCATCGTCATGAGCCGTATCGACAGACGCCGCAATTCGTCCGTCCTGCGATCGACCATTTTCTCCAGTTCTAATGCGTTGTCCCGAATCGACTTTTCCAGCAGTTTGCTGTCCTGAATATCGGAACAGGTTCCGTACCATTTCACGATTTTCTCATCATCGCGAATTGGAAGTGCGCGCGCCCGGAACCACCGATAGGACCCGTCTCTGGATCGGAGGCGGTACTCCGCTTCGTAATTTGCCCCGGATTCAACACAGCGCATCCAGTCCGCCATGGCCTTGTCTTTATCTTCCGGATGCACATAATCCAGCCAGCCGAAACCATTCGCTGAAGCCGCGGGAGCGCCGGTAAAGTCATAAAACCGGTCGCTGATGTAATCCCTGGAGCCATCAGCCTTGCGGCTGAAGATTATGTCGGGCGCGGTGTGAATAATAGCGTCGAGTTCCTGATTCCTTCCTACCAGCTCGGTGTTGAGATAGAGCAGCATTTCCGCTTTTCGAGCCAACTCTTCCGTGCGTTCCAGCACGCGCTGCTCCAGTTCGCGATTCAACGTTTCGAGCTGCCGCGTTTTCCGGTGCAACTCGGCGAATACTCTGACCTTCGCGCGCAGCAGTTCCGCCACCACCGGAACAGAAATGTAGTCGACGGCCCCGTGTTCATACCCCTTGAGCTGGTCCAGGTCGGTCAGATGCACCGCCGAAACGAAAATAATCGCCGTCCTCTGAAAACGCGGATGCTGGCGAATCATGGCAGCCAGTTGAAAACCATCCAGCTCCGGCATACTCACATCCATCAGCACCACGGCAATGTCGTTCTTCAGCAGAACTTCGAGAGCCTCCTTCGCGGAACCGGCTTTGATCAGGTTCTCGCCCAGTCCACCGAGCATGACTTCATAGCTGAGCAGCTTGGCCGGCTGATCATCGACCATGAGAATGTTGACTCTCTCGTTCGCGCTCATGACTTACATGTCCTCTCTACCCATGTCTCAGTCGCCACACTCCTGCCAAAGACCGCCGCTATCGATGAAGCCACGTACGCAACGACGAGAGCAGTTGCTCGGTATTGACCGGTTTGGCCAGATACTCTGAAGCTCCCGCCTCAAGGCATTTCTCGCGGTCCCCCTTCATCGCTTTCGCGGTCAGGGCAATAATCGGCAAGCGCCGGAACGAAGAGTTCTGCCGGATCACTTGCATGGTCTCGTAGCCATCCATCTCGGGCATCATAATGTCCATCAATACGATCGCGATATCCGGGGTCGATTCCAGCTTGGCGATAGCTTCCCTGCCGGTCCCTGCCGTGATCACGGCCATCCCTCGACGTTCGATCACGCTGCTAAGGGCGAAGATGTTGCGCACATCATCATCGACCACCAGCACTTTTTTCCCTACCAGGGCGTCGTCAGAATGGTGCAAACGATCGAGCAGTCGCTGCTTTTCCATAGGAAGATCGGCGACCACGCGATGCAGGAACAATGCAGTCTCATCGAGCAGGCGCTCCGGCGACTCCACGCCCTTCACCACAACGCTGCGCGCCAGCGAATGCAGCCGGGCATCCTCCTCCGGCGAAAGCTCCTTGCCGGTAAACACTACAACCGGCAGGTCGCTCAGCGACGGAGTGTCACGGAAGCGCTCCAGCACCTCGAAGCCTGATATGTCGGGCAGCCGAAGGTCAAGCACCACACAGTCAAAGGTCTGCTCACCCACAATCTGGACGGCCTCGGCACCGGTGGCAACGACGGTGACGTCAATGTCCTCATACCCCAGCAATTCCTTGATGCTCAACTGCTCGGCAGGATTATCTTCCACGATCAGCAATCGCTTGCGACGCGGAGCCGAATATTCCTTGATCCGGCCCAGTGCCGCCTCCAGCCCTTCCGGAGTGGTCGGCTTTGTGACAAATGCAAACGCGCCCCGCGCCAGGCCGTGGTGCCGATCTTCGTCCAGCGTCAACATCTGAACCGGTATGTGACGGGTTGCAGGATCCTGCTTAAGGTGATTCAGCACCGTCCAGCCCAGCATGTCAGGCAGGAAAACATCCAGCGAGACTGCGGTCGGATGATATTCCCTGGCCAACGCGAGGGCTTCTGCACCTCGTGTCGCCACCAGGACTTTAAAGCCTTTGTCCCTGGAGAGATCACACAGCACGCGCGCATAGTGCGAGTCATCCTCGACGATCAGCAAAACGGCATCATCGGGTTGCAGATTGTCTCGATCGTCTGCAATCTTCTCAACTGGATGCTCCGCGACCCCCGCTACGGTCAATTGCATCGGCGAAACGGAGGATCGGAATCTTCCCTCTGCCGGGGCAGCTACCGTGGCGGGAGGCCCCACATAAGTTTGCGGCAGGTAGAGAACGAATGTGCTGCCCCGGCCCGGCGCGCTGCGCAACTGGATTTCTCCTCCCAACAGACTAGCCAGTTCACGGCTGATCGCCAGCCCCAGCCCCGTTCCTCCGTACTTTCGGCTGGTACCGGCGTCTGCTTGCTGGAACGCCTCGAAGATGATCCGCTGTTTCTCGAATGGAATGCCGATGCCCGTGTCGGAAACTTCAAAGGCCACCACCGATGCTGCATTATCCAGGATCGGATGACCCTCGGTCCAACCGCTTCTAGCCTGCGATACAGACAGGCGGACACCTCCAACCTCGGTGAACTTAAAAGCATTGGACAACAGGTTCTTCAACACCTGCTGCAGCCGCTTCGAGTCGGTGACCACACTCCGGGGAAGGTGAGGATCGGTCTCCACCTCGAAACTGAGATGCCGGTTCTCCGCTTCGTGCCGGAATGGACGTTCCACCGCATCCAGCATGCTGGCGAAGAAAACTTCCTCCGCTTCCACGGAAACCGTTCCGGATTCGATTTTCGACAAATCGAGAATATCCGTGATCAGGTTCAGCAAATCTGTGCCGGCGCCGTGAATCGTGCGGGAGAATTCAACCTGCTTCGGCGTAAGGTTGCCATCCGGGTTATCGCTGAGCTGCTGGCCCAGTACCAGGATGCTATTAAGCGGCGTCCGCAGCTCATGGGACATGTTGGCCAGGAATTCAGACTTGTATTTCGAGGTCAGCGCCAATTCTTTGGCCTTCTCTTCCAAAGCTCGGCGGGCCTGCTCGATCTCCTGGTTCTTGCGTTCGACTTCAACGTTCTGTTCAGCAAGCTGCTGCGCCTTCTGTGCCAATTGCTCATTGGTCTGCTGCAATTCTTTTTGCTGCACCTGGAGTTCCGTGGCCAGTTGCTGAGATTGCTTCAACAGTCCTTCCGTCTGCATGGTGGCCTCGATGCTGTTAAGCACGATGCCGATGCTGGCCGTCAACTGCTCCAAAAATGCCAGCTGTGAGGTAGTGAAACTGCTCAGCGAGGCCAGTTCAATCACAGCCTTGACCCGGTCTTCAAACAGCACCGGGAGGACGATCACATTTCGCGGGACCGACTCGAACAAACCGGAGCGAATCGCAATCGTATTTGGCGGCAGATCGGAAATCAGCATGCGCCGTTTTTCCGCTGCGCATTGTCCCACAAGCCCCTCGCCCAGTTTCAAGCGCCGCAGGCGCCCATCCTCGCCGTCGCCTGCGAAGGCCGAAAGCAGCACCATCTCCGTAGATTCCTCGCCGCCCATCTGGTAAATCACGCCTTGCTGGGCGCTTACCAGAGGCGCCAGTTCCGACAGCAGCATGCGTCCTACAGTCGTCAGATCGCGTTGCCCCTGCAACATTCCCGTGAAGCGGGCCAGGTTCGTCTTGAGCCAGTCCTGCTCGGTATTGCGATCCGTGGTGAGCCGAAGATTGTCGATCATGGTATTGAGGTTGTCCTTCAAATCTGCAACCTCGCCACTGGCTTCCACTTGAATCGAGCGCGTTAGATCCCCCTTGGTGACGGCGGTGGCAACCTCGGCGATAGCCCGAACCTGGTTGGTCAAATTGTCGGCCAGCAGGTTCACGTTGCCCGTTAGATCTTTCCACGTGCCCGCGGCGCCGGGCACATTGGCCTGGCCGCCGAGCCGGCCTTCCACGCCGACTTCGCGGGCGACGGTTGTAACCTGGTCGGCAAAGGTGGCCAGAGTGCCCGTCATATTGTTGATAGTTTCTGCCAGAGCAGCGATTTCGCCCTTCGCGTTCACAGTCAGTTTCTGCGTGAGATCACCATTCGCGACGGCGGTAACCACCTTCACGATGCCGCGCACTTGTTCCGTCAGGTTGACTGCCATGACGTTGAAACTGTCGGTAAGGTCTTTCCAGGTTCCACCGACCCCCGGAACTTGCGCCTGACCACCCAGCTTGCCGTCGGTACCGACTTCGCGAGCCACGCGAGTGACTTCGGCAGCAAACGCATTGAGCTGATCGACCATCGTGTTAATTGTGTTCTTCAGTTCGAGAATTTCGCCTTTTACATCCACCGTAATCTTGCGCGACAAGTCCCCGCGAGCCACCGCGGTGGTCACCTCGGCGATGTTTCGCACCTGGCCGGTGAGGTTTCCGGCCATCGCGTTTACGGAGTCCGTCAGATCCTTCCACGTGCCGGCAACTCCGGACACGTTGGCCTGTCCGCCAAGCCGCCCTTCACTGCCGACCTCACGCGCCACGCGAGTCACTTCGGCGGCGAACGAGCGTAACTGCTCGACCATCGTGTTCAGCGTTTCCTTCAGCTGCAGGATTTCGCCGCGCACGTCCACCGTGATTTTCTTCGAGAGATCCCCGTTCGCGATGGCCGTAGCGACTTCAGCGATATTACGGACCTGGCCGGTAAGATTGCTGGCCATGAAGTTCACGTTGTCCGTAAGATCCTTCCATGTGCCGGCAACTCCGGGCACCTGCGCCTGTCCGCCCAGCTTGCCGTCAGTACCGACTTCACGCGCCACACGCGTCACTTCGCCGGCGAACGCATTGAGCTGGTCCACCATCGTGTTGATGGTGTTCTTGAGTTCGAGAATCTCGCCCTTCACGTCGACCGTGATTTTCCGCGACAAATCGCCACGGGCCACGGCCGTTGTGACTTCAGCGATGTTTCGCACCTGACCAGTGAGGTTGCCGGCCATCGAGTTAACAGAATCCGTAAGATCCTTCCACGTGCCTGCAACCCCAGGCACGTTGGCTTGCCCTCCCAAACGCCCTTCAGTGCCCACTTCCCGCGCTACGCGCGTCACCTCGCCGGCGAACGCGTTCAGCTGATCCACCATGGTGTTGATGGTTTCCTTGAGCAGCAGAATTTCGCCGCTCACGTTAACCGTGATCTTCTTCGACAAGTCCCCGCTCGCGATAGCCGTGGCCACTTCAGCAATGTTGCGCACCTGGCCGGTCAAATTGCTGGCCATCGAGTTAACGGAGTCCGTAAGATCCTTCCAGGTGCCGCCAACTCCGGGCACCTGCGCTTGCCCGCCGAGTTTGCCGTCGGTGCCTACTTCGCGCGCAACGCGGGTCACTTCGGATGCGAATGACCGCAATTGATCGACCATCGTGTTGATGGTGTCCTTGAGTTCGAGAATTTCTCCCTTCACGTCTACGGTGATCTTCCGCGACAAGTCGCCGCGCGCCACCGCAGTGGCCACTTCGGCGATGTTTCGCACCTGGCCGGTGAGGTTACTGGCCATGAAGTTCACGTTGTCCGTAAGATCTTTCCAGGTGCCGGCGACTCCAGGCACTTGAGCCTGTCCGCCGAGCTTGCCTTCGGTGCCCACCTCGCGGGCAACGCGCGTCACTTCGCCGGCGAACGCGTTGAGCTGGTCGACCATCGTATTGATGGTGTTCTTGAGCTCGAGAATTTCGCCCTTCACATCGACTGTGATCTTGCGCGATAAGTCGCCGCGCGCCACGGCAGTCGTAACTTCTGCGATGTTTCGCACCTGGCCGGTAAGATTGCCGGCCATCGAGTTAACAGAATCCGTAAGATCCTTCCATGTGCCAGCAACGCCCGGCACGTTGGCTTGCCCTCCAAGGCGCCCTTCGGTCCCAACTTCGCGCGCCACACGCGTTACTTCGCCGGCAAACCGGTTGAGCTGATCCACCATCGTGTTCAGCGTCTCTTTAAGCTGCAAAATTTCACCGCGGACATCGACCGTAATCTTGCGCGAGAGATCGCCATTCGCAATAGCCGTCGCTACTTCGGCGATGTTTCGTACCTGGCCGGTGAGGTTGCTGGCCATGAAGTTCACGTTATCGGTCAAGTCCTTCCACGTGCCGCCAACTCCCGGCACCTGCGCCTGCCCTCCCAGCTTGCCTTCGGTACCCACTTCGCGCGCCACACGAGTAACTTCGCCGGCGAACGCGTTCAGCTGGTCCACCATTGTGTTGATGGTGTCTTTCAGTTCGAGAATTTCGCCCTTTACGTCGACCGTAATCTTTCGCGACAAATCGCCCCGAGCGACCGCGGTAGTTACCTCGGCGATGTTCCGCACCTGAGCCGTCAGGTTGCCGGCCATGGCGTTGACGGAATCCGTAAGATCTTTCCAGGTACCAGCCACGCCCACGACCACGGCCTGGCCGCCCAGCTTCCCGTCCGTTCCCACTTCACGAGCAACGCGCGTCACCTCAGACGCAAACGAGCGCAACTGATCCACCATCGTGTTGATGGCTTCCTTAAGTTGGAGAATCTCGCCGCGCACGTCCACGGTAATTTTGCGGGAGAGATCGCCACTGGCAACCGCGGTCGCCACTTCAGCGATGTTGCGCACCTGGCCGGTCAAGTTGCTGGCCATCGAGTTCACGGAGTCCGTAAGATCCTTCCACGTGCCCGCGACTCCCGGCACTTGCGCCTGGCCGCCCAGCTTGCCGTCCGTGCCTACCTCACGCGCTACGCGCGTTACCTCGGCGGTGAATACGCTGAGCTGCTGAATCATGGTATTGACGATGTTGGCGGAGCGCAGGAATTCGCCTTCCAGCGGCCGGCCGTCCACGTCCAGGCGCACGGTCTGGGTCAGATTCCCCTGGGCAACAGCCGCGATGGCACGGGTCACACCCTCAGTTGGACGAAGCAGATCCTCAACCAGGGTGTTAATCGAAACTTCCATCTCGCCCCACGCTCCCCTGGATTCATGGAAGCGTGTGCGTTCGCGCGTGCGGCCTTCTTTTCCTACTACCTGCCCAACGCGCTTCAGTTCTCCGGCCATCTGCTGGTTGGCAGCAACAATAGAATTGAAAGTGTCTGCAATTTTTCCCGCCAGTCCTGTCCAGGACCCCGGAAGCCGCACGGAAAAGTCGCCATTCCGCATGGTCTGCAGGCTGGCCAGGATCACGCTGAGATCGGCCGCAGTGGGTTCAGCGACCGGGCCGGAATTCCCGTTGTTCTTGTTTTTCTTGTCTTCGTTTCTCTTATCGCCGTTTCGCTTATCGTCGGATGCCGCGTCAGCAACGGCAGTCGCCGAGTCTTGGCTATTTCTTTTCATAATTCCCTTCTTCTTCGCAGGCCGCTGAACCACCAAAAGCAGGGCAATCAAAATATCTATTTGAAATGTAAACCTGAGGAGGAATCCACAAGTCACCGATTGATACCATGAAGAACTGTAGGATGACTCTAGGGTGTTTCCTGTAGGGCCGGTTCGAGCCCGGTGTCCTCGGTGGGCTACGGCGATTCCTGTATTTTCCCACCATGCTGTCCATTATTAAGATTCCCCATGCGCTTGTTAAGCGTCCGGCTCATTGTGTCTCTGATTGTCGGTATCACCCTGGTCTCTCTAGGGTTCTCCTGCTACGAGGTGGTGAGAGAAAAACGCGCGTTACGCAGCGACCTGGAACGCCGCGCGGAGGTAATCGGCGAAAGCATCGCCAGCAGTGTTGAGAAATCCTGGGTTGAGAAATCTCGGGTTGAGAAGTCCCGGGAAAGCGGATCGGAGCGCGGACTGCACCGGCTGGTACAGCGCTTCGGAAACAGCGAACATTTGCTAGGCGTCGCCGTCTATGACCGTCAGGGCAAGCTGGTGGCGATTACCCCCGAGCTAGCAGAAGTCCTCACCGCCGCTCCGTACAGTGTGGCCCAGGTCATGGCACAGAATGGCGGAGAGGGCTTCTTCGGCCGCCTGGGAAATGATTCCGTACACATCCTTGTGGTGCCCCTGCGCCGGGAGGACGAGACCGTGGGGGCGCTCGTGGTAGTCCACGACGTCAGCTACATCCGCGCACAAACCCTTCGCGCGTGGCGCGAGGCCTTTCTGAGAGTGCTCGTCCAGATGTTCCTCATAGTGTTCATTACGCTGCTGATCGTGCGCTGGAGCATCGCCGGTCCCATCGCGCAAGCCGCGCAATGGATGCGCGCGCTTCGCATGGGCAGAATTTCCTCACGCCAGCAGATGCCAGATCTTGATCTATTCCGGCCGCTGGCACGGGAAGTAGTCACGCTGACAGAAAGCCTCAGTCAGGCACGCAACGCGGCGGAAAACGAGGCCCGCCTGCGGGAAGCCTCCGAGTCCATGTGGACTGCGGACCGGCTCGCAGTGCAGGTCCAGACTCGCCTGGACGGTGGCCGCATTTTTGTGGTGTCGAATCGTGAGCCCTACAGCCACCAGAGAAACGGGAAATCGATCGAGGTGGTGGTACCGCCAAGCGGCCTGGTCAGCGCTCTGGAACCGATACTCGATGCCTGCGATGGAACCTGGATCGCGCATGGCAGCGGAGACGCCGACACCGAAGTTGTGGACTCGCACGATCGCTTGCGCGTCCCGGTGGACGATCCTCGCTATACCCTCCGTCGGGTGTGGCTGAGCAAAGAGGAAGAAGAAGGCTACTACTACGGATTTGCCAACGAAGGTCTCTGGCCTCTTTGTCACATGGCCCACACCCGCCCAATCTTCAGGGCAGAAGACTGGCAGCACTATCAGGAGGTGAATCAGAAGTTCACCGATGCGGTGCTGGAAGAGATCGAGGATACGCCCAAGCCCATCGTGCTGGTCCAGGATTACCACTTTGCATTACTGCCCCGGCTGCTGAAGGAAAAGCGGCCCGACGCGCGCGTCGCTATTTTCTGGCATATTCCGTGGCCCAACCCGGAAGCCTTCGGCATCTGTCCGTGGCAACGCCAGCTGGTTGACGGACTGCTGGGAGCCGATCTCATCGGTTTTCACATCCAGTCCCACTGCAACAACTTTCTTCAGACGGTTGACCGGGTTGTGGAATCCCGTGTGGACTGGGAACACTTTGCCGTGTCGCGACAGAACCACCGAACCATCGTCCGTCCCTTCCCAATCAGCGTCGACCTTACGGATGATGAGTCCGTCGACAGCGACGATGGTTCCGTCAATTACCTTCAGCGCTCCGCATTCAGGCATGGCCTGGGCGTAGAAGCAGCATTCGTGGGCATTGGCGTCGACCGCGTGGATTACACCAAGGGAATCCTCGAGCGCTTTCAGGCGATCGAGCGCTTTCTGGAAAAATATCCTGTTTACCGCGGCAAGTTCACATTCGTGCAGATTGGAGCCCCCAGCCGCACTCACATTAAGCGCTATCACGACCTGCTGGCAGAGGTGGAATCCGAAGCGGAACGAATCAACTGGCGCTTTCAGGCCGGGAAGTGGAAGCCCATTGTATTTCTCAAGCGGCAGCACAGCCACGAGGAAATCCAACGCTACTACCGCGCTGCTGATCTTTGCCTGGTGACATCACTGCACGACGGCATGAACCTGGTGGCCAAGGAATTTCTCGCCGCTCGGCGCGACGAACGCGGCGTACTGATCCTGAGCCAGTTCACCGGAGCCGCGCGTGAACTCCGGGATGCCTTGCTGGTGAACCCTTATGACATTGATCAGACGGCCGAAGCCATCCGCGCCGCCTTGGAGATGGAACCGGAAGAGAAGCAAATGCGCGTGCACCGCATGCGCAAAGTGATCAGGGAGCAAAACATTTATCACTGGGCCGGAAGTCTGATCACAGAGCTTTGCCAGGTGAGGCTGGATGCGGCAGATCACGCTCAGGAAGAGTTTCGCGGTGGCGTGACTGTGGGCGCCGGCGTGTGAAAGAAAACTTTCCGATGACAACGAACGTTCGACGATGGCTGCCGCTGATTCGAATCTTGTTAACCGGCGGGGCAGGGTGATCTCGCCGCGGAGAACGGGTTCGTACGCCTATGCCGGGCTTCGCCGCGACGCTTGCCAGATCACGGCCTCGACTCGCCTTGGCCTTTTCCGTCACTCTTTGAGGTCGTCGCTCGTGGGTCCGCTTCGATCGTGACTTCCACCTCGGCGCCCTGTTTAAGGCGTACCTTGTCTCCATTCTCATCCGTCAGCGTGTTCTCGATGCGAAGTTCTCGATAGAGGTGATCGGCGCCCTCTACGGCGATCTGGGCCTTCTCCGGTTCACTCGGGTACACCGGTTTGATGATCTTTTCAACAATCGCCGGCAAAGTGGTGCTTGGTTTTTCGCTCATAGATGGCTCCTCATCGCAGCAATCCGGCACGGCCCTCACCAGTGCATCTACTCCCGAACCTTGATGCTACTCTCGCTTCGGGCCGGTATCGGTGTTCTTCCCAACATTCTCATGCTCATCTTTACGACCGAAATCCACACCAAAATGTGGCTCTGATTCCGTCCCCGAGATTCGAATCGGGACCTCCGTACCGGCTCCATTCTTGCTGAAGAATGGATCGACCGGCTTTAAGAGAATTGACTTCCAGCCGGTGGTCATTTGCGAGACCTTCGCTTCAAGACGGGCTGTTCCACGAAAATCGAACGTTTGCCCATCCAGACTGTAATCGCCGGTCATATCGACGTGCGTTCCCGGGATAACAAAATGAAGCAGCGAAAAGGACAGCACTCCATCCTTCAGCCCGAACACGCCTCGCAAATCGACAGGCACATCCTCCTCGGCGTGCTCCTGCGCTTCTTTGGCTTTCCCCTGGCTGCGCAGGCTCAGCGAATCCAGCCTGCCCTGCACTTTCTGGTTTGCAAAGTGCGCGCGCAGCACATGAAATGTGCCGGCCAGCTTAAGTCTGTCGGCCACAGTCGCATCCCCGGGAGCAAGGCTCAACCGCGTCTTCATTTCAACCGGACCGTTCATGATCGGCGGGTCGGTACGCACGCCCAGTTGGAGCAAGTCTTCAATTTGCGCGTGATCGAGGACGACATCGAGTTCGATATCGTGACCCTTCGGCGTGCTCACGCGCACCACGGAGCCGCTGGCGGTAAGGGAAGTATGAAGGAATGTCGCATTCACCGGCTTGAGATATGTATCGCCGCTCGTTCCGTCAACAACCGCGTGGAACTCCGTGTGCAGCGCCACGGCATGCCCGCTGGTCGCAATTCGAAAATCGGGCGTATCGGTTTTTCCATGCACGGCAATATTGCCGAGCGTTCCCGAGTACTCGCCGGTCGAGGAGAGCATGCCTCCAATGCCTTTGATCGTGCTCAGGTCGGCGTTGGTAAAGGAATAGTCCCCCTGAACCGGCGTGTCCCGGGGGCTGTCTTGTTGCCATGGCCCGAACAAGCCAGTGGATTGAATGTCCCCCACGGGCTTCGGGTTTACCAGCGTCGCATCAAACTGCAAAGGTTGGCCGGGACCAATGTCCTTCATTTTCAGCTGACCGATGGCAAATTCCAACGGCGGCTTTCCCGGCTTTGATGTATTGATCAGCAGCCTCGTATCCTCGCACACGAACCGGTCGACGAAAACGGACATCTTCCCCGTTTTCGAGTCCATGCTCGTCATTTCCCGGCGATCCCCCTTCGGCGGAATATTTAGCTCCAGGCCTTTTACATATACCGTCTCTACGTGCATCGGTGAACGAAACAGGTTCACCAAAGAGGTTTGAAACCGGAATTCCTGAACTCCGATCAGGGCTTGCACTCCCGGTTCGTAAGGGTTGGGGTCCGTTGTGCCAAAAATCTTCAAGCCATTTCCCGAGACCTCAATCCCATTGACCACTGAAACATGAAGGCCTGCCAATTCCACCTTGCTCTTGAAGCGATTCGATAAGGTCTCAATAACCCGAGTTCGAAGAATTGGCTCGGCTCGAGCGATCACCATTTGCACGGCCACGACCGCGCCCACCAGCAACACCAGAGCAACCACCCCGATCCATTTCCACAGCGCGGGGCGCGGGCTCGTCATGTGAGTTTGTTTGGCAGAAACTTGCACAATCTCCATTTCAACATTAGATGGCTATCTGCGTTAGTAGTCTATACATTGCTTCCTTCAGATTCTAAAAGGAAGTCCAACAGACCACCGCATTCCCCGGGCCGTGCAAAGTGAAGGCCGGGTAATCGTCACCCGGCCTGGGAAAAAACCTCAACCGAACATCAAGCCTTCCGCAACGCAGCTGCAGCTACCGCGGCCTCGCCGGAGCCGGGCGTGCCGCCTGTAAACTCTGCATCTGTGCTGCGTGTCTTTGCTGCAACTGCTGCGTCTGCTGCTGGTGCTTCTGCTCCAGTTGCTGCGTCTGAGCATCGCTGGCCTTTTGTTTCGCCAGTTTCTGGTGTTCCTGGTCTTGCTTCTGCTGAAGTTTCTGCCTTTCCTGTTGCTGCTTGGCGTATAACTTGTCCTGCTGTTGTTGATACTTCTTGTCCGCCTTAGCGTCGCCTGTGTTTACCGGGGCGGGCCGCTCCGCCGGCGGAAGATCATTCGGATGCACTGCCGGACGTGCCGGCGATTCCGCGCGCGGCTCGGCAGCGCCTCGATTGTCCGCCGCTTTGTAAGGCGCTCCCGCCTCTCTCGCCTCGACTACTCCATGGCCACTAAATTCCCCGGGCTTCTCAGTGGCCGCAATGGGAGGTTTTCCATGGTTCGCCGAGGCCCGCAGCTCCGGGTTGCCTCGCGCAGCCTGCACATGTTGGTCCTGTGCGGCTACAGGCGGGATATGCCGATCATGCTCCGCCGCTTCCTCCTGAGGCGTTGGACGCGCGTCGATTCCTCCATTGCCCCCGTTGTAACTTACTCGATTAATCGTTGTCGTATTGATCTTGGTGTTGTAAACGTTGTGGATGTTGGTGACATTCACATTCATCACCGCTCGGTTATAGAAGAAATGTCCATTGTCCCAGCGTCCTCCCTCAAACCCCGTGCCGAAATATCCAAATCCATAATTAATCCCGCCGTAAAACCCTATCGTCGGTCCCCAGTAACCCTCATGAAAAACGAATGCCGCGCCGCCCCAACCCCACCAGCCCGGGGTCCACAGGAAACCAACTTCGGGAGCCAGCACCCACGTGCCCGGCACCCAGAAGTAGTCAGCGGCATCGTCATCCCAATACCAGTAACCGGGAGTCCAAAGATAACCATCGCCCGGGCAAACTGGTTGTTCATACACCGGCAATGCAGGCGGACCAACTGTGATGGCCACTCTGAACTGCCCGAATGACGCCGCCGACATGGCAACCATCACCAGGGCGAGCGCCAGGGAACGAATTGTCAGTGAACGGATAGTTGAATTGATGTGCATATTTCCTCTTGCCCAATCATCCTTCGCTTGCCCGGTTCTGCTGTACAGCTGCGGGTTGCGCGGATCGAAAGGCGAAACACGAATCACGACAACCGCAGAGCTTAACCATTACCGCTGCCTCCGCCCATCCACTGGAAACTCTACTTATCGCGTGCAGTGGCTGTAGATTCTTCTCAGCAGGAGGTTACGGAGCAAACATGAACGTGTGGAAATTTGTTCCCCAGCGGCGCCTGCCATGGCGCCCGACGTGGCATGGAGTTCGTGAAGATGGAGTTCGCGCAGGCCGGTCAGGCCGTGGCTGCGGCGCTCATTTTTTCTTCCTGTACGTTTTCTTCTAGCGTAGCGGCCTCCCGCGCTCCAGTGTGCCGTAGCACTTCTCTCGCCCAAAGGGTTTTCGCACTTTCCCCGCAGGAGATGTACACCAGGGCTCCGAGATCGCCCAGTTGATCCCCGAACCTTTCTGCTTCTTCCTCAGAAAAACCGAGACCCATCAGCGTTCTCGCATTCCCGCAGAGTGCCGGAGCCTCGCGCACCACCATGAGAGGGTGGAAAAATGCCTGTGACCGGATGAAGAAGCCTACGGTGGGAATCAGGACCGCCCCGAATTCCGAAAGCCACCCAATCAGTCCAGCGGTCACCGCAGTGGCTTCTTTTTCGGCGTTAAACAGGCTCGCATCCCGCACGATCGATGCGATGGGATGGCCTGGAGCCAGCATCATACAGATGCTTTCGTTCTCAAAGCCAGCCAGGTTTAGATTGCGCACGACTTCGGTCAAAGCGATGTTCTGAGGATAAAATCCATAAGCGGCTGTTGTGCTCACTGCCATATCGAACGCTCCACCCTCATCGATCCATCATCGAAAACATACACGTCCAGCCAGCCTATGAAACTCCGGTAAATCATGTAGGCTCGCGAATTCTTTAGGGAGTGCAGAGAAAAAGCAGAGGTGTCAGACTCGCTCAGAGGGCGCACGCAGGCAAACCCCGGAAGTACCGGATGGAGAATACCTGCCAGAGGACCATGCGGTCGTGAGGGTCAAATGTCAGTCAGCCGGCTGGCGCTAACCCATGACCGCCCGATCAAGCTCAGATACTAAGAGACGCGACTTAGGCAGGCAATACTGCGAATCCCGTAGCTTGCATCGGGGAGCGTTCTTCGAAGCGCGGCTCATGCCAACCGGGAACGCCGGACCGGGAACCGCACGCACCCCTCACGCTCCGGCATCCCCGGATTGGCGACGCCAATTATAGCGCGGGCCACTATTTTGAATCCACACGACCGGCAACCAACTTCTTTTTTTCTTCCTCGATCCAGGCTCTTATTCGATCCCGAATACCACTATCGGTGCATTCCTGCAGAGCTTTTTCCAGTCTCTCAATCTCCGCCCTGACGATCGCCACCTCTCCCCGTGAAAGCATGACGAGCCCCCATTCTTGGTTGTCATCTTGCACGTCCTCTTGCGGGTGAAATTATACCCCACCGGATCACTAGACAACTGCCAGACAACGTGAACTTCGGCACGGTGAGCAAAACGGAGCAGCGAAGCCCCATCATCTTCCGGCACACTTGTTTTGTGCAGATGATCTCCCGGAGGGAGGAACCATGTTCAGTTCGGCTGGTGAAAAGACGGCGGTTCTCTTCCAGGTTGATGTCGAGATTGATCTTTGCAAAAACCAAAAGGTCCGTGACATGTTTACGAACGAAGATGCGGGCCGGGACATGGGTGTGTTTCTCCGTAAGAACAACATCCAGTTGCACAGCACAGATGGATTCTCGGACGTGACTCGTATTTCCCTGAGAGGATCACCGCAAGGACTTCAGAAGTTTGTCGATAGCTATTTCGCCGCCGGCGAATCGCCTGTTGGTCATAACCTCTTCTATCGTTAAGCTCATGCCACACCCCACCACTTGACCCTCGGATCACACCGCCTTGCAGCCAAAACAATTTCCAAACGTGAGCGATATTGCTCACCTTCCCATTTTGCGATTGAGTAAACTCCCAGACACTCGGATACCTCACGGGAGAAGTCAGGCATCATGCTCAATTACGATCTTCGGCCCCGCACCACACTGAATCAATCGCGATGACGATCAAGCAGGGGGGACTATGCTGGTTTTCGGTTTGGTGGGAATGGTCGTCTTATTCGCAGTGCTTGTGATGATTGAATGTGATCTATGAATCTGCAATGAAGCGCTCGCCATCCGGCACACCGGTAGCGGATTCAACGCCGCACCTCCTCATCGAATAGAGGCAACCCTCGTCTTCCGTGTCCGCCGCTCGCTCCGAAGATTCCGTGCGCGTGGCGTGGGGATTTCAAGTGCCTCACTCTACCGTATTCCCCCTCACGATTTCTCCCACTTCCCGAAATCAAGAAAAAAATTACGCCCAATCATTTCTGCCGCAGAGCCGGGCTCAATCCGATTTGTACGATTTTGGCGGAAGCAGGAATTGAAACCCGAAATAACCCAGAAAATAGGACTGGTTGCTGCGGGTAGGTTCCAGACTGCGTCCGACCATAAATAAGAAGATCACCGGACTATGAATTTTATAGCGAGCTCCAAAGTCGATGGTCGGCTGGCTCTCCGAGGGATGGAACGTTCCTTGCGAATAGAATTCAACGTCTGCTTCGAGCTTGGGAGTGAAATCATGGCCGATTACAAGGCCGGTAATCCATCCGTCCGGTCCTTTGTGCACAAACTGATAGCCGATTTCGTAATCCACGTCGATGGGGCCAAATTTCCTGGAGAACTCGAAGGGCAAAAGGAAAGCTTCGCTCGCGGGGGTGATCCCGCGGCGGACGGCATCGTTCGGATTGTTGAGGAAAAGCTGGGGGAAAACCGAAACGTTGAGGCCGGACTCGCCGCCATCGTAGAAACGCCATTTGACGCCGGGATTGGATTGGCCCAAACCAAACCTGGTCCCAGAAGAGGGATTTTGAACTCTTAGCCACGCGTTTTCATAAGTGAGCTGGATGCGATCGCCAACACCGAAATTGATGTCGAGATCGGGCACGTGCGAGACGGACTGGTCGCTGTAGAAAAATGGCATATAGCCAAGATTGATTTCCCAGTTGAGATTGCCCGGCGTGCCGGGATCGTTGGTGTAATAAGGCGGACCGCCCTGCGCCGCAGTCCGCAGCGAGAGCGCGGCTACTATCACCAGCAGCAGGCAAGCAAACGTACGGACTGACATAGGTTCGAACGGAAACGTCCAACTCCTTTGTGGATTAAGAAGATCAAACCGCTGGCAGATTCAGTCTTGCTTGTCTGATGCCCCGCGCTGCCGAACTCGGCGCCGGCAAAGTTTCATGAAGCGGCAGTTGACACGAAGAGACGGTGCGTCCTGCGATCGAGCGCCATAGTCTCCGCCTCACTTCAAGAGTTTTTCCGGCCCACGCACTGCGCCCGCCAGGTCGTTCAGGAACATCGCCGCTCGCGCGCCGTCCACGGCACGGTGATCACAGGACAGTGTGAGCGACATCATGCTCCGGACGGCGGGTCTACCTTCCACGGCAACGACTCGTTCGGCGATGCTGCCTACCGCGAGAATTGCCGCTTGCGGCGGCGTGATGATCGCGCTGAACTGATCCACGTGGTGCATGCCGAGGTTGCTGATCGTGAATGTGGCACCGGCTATGTCGGCGGGGCGCAGTTTCCCGGCCCGGGCGCGCTCAGCCACGTCACGACGCTGCATAGCAATTTCCGCCAGACTCGCGGTGTGTGCGTTGCGGATCACCGCCGCAACCACGCCGTCGTTCACCGCAATGGCGATGCCCATGTTCACGTGATCGTGAAGACGGATACCTTCCGAAGTCCAGCTTGAATTCAACCGGGGATGGTTCTGTAGCACGCGTGCCGCCAGCGCGATCAGCAGATCCGTGTGCGTGATCCGGAGATGGTGCGTGCTCTCAATCTCCCGTACCCTCTTTTCCCGGTATTCATTGAGCGCGCCGGCTTCGATTTCACGCGTAACGAAGAAGTGAGGAACGGAGGTCCAGCTTTGCGTGGTGCGTTCAGCCATCAGTCGCCCGATCGAGCTGGGGACCTCAATGCCGCCTGACTTTTTGGGAGCTGCACTGGAAGCAACTGACGCGGCCGCCGCCTGCACGTCGGATGCAAGAATCTCGCCGCCTGGTCCGGAACCGCTCACTACAATAAGGTCCACGCCCAATTCTTTCGCGAGACGCCGGGCCTTGGGTGAAATCCTCGCATTCTGAACTGCGGAAGATCCAACGGCGCCGGCTGCAGCCGGAGGAATATGGGATTCTGCTTTGCCTCGAGCTGCAGGCGCAGCCGTCGCCGACTCACTCTCTGCAGGAGGCTTTTCGCCGGGAGCCAGGATCCAGGCAATAGTCTGACCAACGGGAATATCAGCTCCGGCCGTGGCCGTGATTCCGGCGAGAATGCCGTCGGCAGGCGCTTCCACTTCGAGCACGGCTTTATCGGTTTCTATTTCGAGAAGCGGCTCGCCTTTGGTGACGCGGTCGCCTTCTTTTTTCCGCCAGGCAATGAGCTTGCCGGTTTCCTGCGCCATCTCGAGAGCGGGCATAACAACGCTGAAGGCCATAACGTTTTATTCGGGAAGGGCTACGCGGTGGCCTTCAGTCCGAAACTCCCACGCGCTCAGTTTTCGCGCTGGCTTCGATCATATCCAGCACTTTCTCGCTGGCGGGCGCTTCCGTTTCTCGTGTCGTGGGAAGCGGTCCATTGACGGTGAAATAATGCGCACCCGCCACCAGCAGTTCCTCCGCCGGGAAGCGGGTGATCACTTCGTGTCCCGTCGGCGTGACCACAATTTCTTCTTCAATGCGGGCTGCGCTCCAGCCATCCGTCGAAGGCCAGAAAGTTTCGAGCGCGAACACCATGCCGGGCTCGATGGTGACCGGATGCTCGAACGAAACCAGGCGGCTGATCACCGGCTTCTCCCAGATCGCGAGGCCAATGCCGTGGCCGTATTGCAGCGCGAAGCAGGATTCTTCATTGGGGAATCCGAATTCTTCCGCCTTTGGCCACACTGCTGCGATCTCCGCAGTGGTGCGGCCCGGACGCACCAGTTCAATGGCCGCGTCGAGATATTCACGGCAGCGTTTGTAGGCGTCGACCATGGCATGCGAAGCGTAGCCCACGGTGAAGCAGCGGTAATAGCAGGTGCGGTATCCCATGTAGGAATGCAGAATGTCGTAGTAAACAGGATCGCCCGGCCGCAGCACGCGGTCAGAAAATACATGAGGATGCGGATTACAGCGCTCGCCGGAAATTGCGTTCACCGCCTCGACGTATTCGGAACCCAGATCGTAGAGAACCTTGCCGACCAGGCCGACCGCCTCATTCTCGCGAAAGCCGGGCTTCATGGCGCGGTAGAGTTCGTCATAAGCGGCGTCGACCATCATGGCTGAAGTGTTCAGGAGCGAAATTTCATCCTGCGTTTTGATGACGCGCGCGTTCGACATGAGCTGCTGCCCATCGACTACCTTTATTCCTTCGCGTTGCAGCGCGAACAGCACCGGCAGTTCGACGATGTCGATACCGAGAGGCTCTTTGTGCAGGCCGCGCATCTCAAGCTCGATGCGAATCTTTTTCGCAACGTCTTCGGCGCGTCCCATCTCCGGCGTCATGGCGCCGCGCAGCATGGAAATTCCTGCGCGTGAACGCTCCCCGAGCCACGGACAATTGAGCTGATGGTGCTTCGCGGCCGAACCGAAATCCCACAAAATAGGCTCGTCATTCTGCGGCAGCAGGGTGAAGCGGTTGCACTTGTCCTGGGCCCACGAGCCAATATGCGTCGAGGTGAGATATCGCACGTTGTTCATGTCGAAGCAGAGCAGCGCGCCCATCTCGGACTTGGCCAGCAGTGCCTTGGCTTTCGCCAGCCGCTCGCGACGCAAGCGATCGAAATCGATTCGCTGTTCCCAATCGACTGCCATGGTTCCGTGAGTTCTTAATGCCATAACGAACCTCCAGGGTTCGCGTAGCGCCGCTGTCTCGGCGGCTGTCTTGCCGGCGCTACGTTTTACCGCACAACTTTCTCGCTGCTTCTGATACCGTTTGCTCCGTCGGAACCGTTGCATCTTCCAGCGGCGGAGAAAATGGAATCGGCACATGCATCGCGCCCATCCTTTTCACCGGTGCGTCCAGATCGTAGAATGCGCCTTCGGCGATCACGGCGGCAAGCTCCGACGTGACGCCGTAGCGGCCGTAACCTTCGTCGAGCACGATTACGCGCGAGGTTTTCTTCGCCGAATCGATCAGCGTCTTCTCATCCAGAGGCCATGTCGTCCGCGGATCGACCACCTCAGCACTGATGCCTTCCTTCTCTAATAGGATCGCCGCGCCCAGCGCGACCTGCACCATGCTGCTGGTGGCGACCAGCGTGATGTCGTCGCCAGCGCGCTTCACATCGGCCACCCCCAGCGGGATCGTGTAATCCTCCTCCGGAACCGGGCCCTTCAGTTTGTACATCATCTTGTCTTCAAAGAAGACGACTGGATTCTCATCGCGAATGGCCGTCTTCAGCAGTCCTTTCGCGTCGTAGGGCGTCGAGGGCAAAACCACTTTCAATCCGGGCACATGGCTGAACCAGGCGTGCAGCGATTGCGAGTGCTGGGCGGCGGAACGCCGCGTTGCGCCCAGCGTGGTGCGCATCACCATGGGAACCTTCCAGTGCCCGCCCGACATGTAATGAACTTTCGCCGCCTGGTTCACCATCTGATCCATGGTGAGGGTGATGAAGTCACCGAACATGATATCGACCACGGGACGCAATCCGGTCATGGCCGCGCCCACGGCCACTCCGGTGAATCCAGCTTCGGAGATGGGCGTATCGACCACACGCCCGGCGCCAAACTCTTCGACTAAGCCGGAGAGAACCTTGAATGGAGTCCCGGCCTCAGCGACATCCTCGCCGAGAATACAAACGCGTGAATCACGGCGCATTTCTTCCGCGAGCGCCTCGCGTACTGCCTGCGCGAATGTGAGTTCGCGTTCAGGCATACACGTGCTTCTCCACTTCGCCGACGTTCGGATAAGGCGCAGCGATGGCGAACTTGACCGCGGCCTCCATGGTGGAGCGAACTTCCGAGGTAATTCGATCCAGTGACGAAGCGTCGGCATAGCCCTGCTCAAGCAACCACTTCGATAACACGACGATGGGATCGCGATCCGTCTTCCACTGCTGCTCTTCCTGCTTGGAACGGTAGTATTCGCGATTGATGTCGCCCACGTGATGGCCGCTGTAGCGGTAGGTGTCGCACTGCAAGAACGCAGGCCCGCCTCCAGAGCGGGCGCGCTTTACCAGCATGGTCGCAACTTCCTGAACAGCACGTACGTCCTGCCCATCGACGCTCGCAGCTTCAATGCCGAAAGCTGCGGCGCGGCCCAGAATGGTGCCCGCCGTGGTTTCGGCGTAATGCGTGTATTCGTTGTACTGATTGTTCTCGCAGACATAGATCACGGGCAGCTTCCACAACTGCGCCAGGTTCATCACTTCGTAGAGCGATCCCTGGCCGAGTGCGCCTTCTCCGAAGAAGCAGACGGCAACCCGATCCGTGCCCAGGGTCTTGGCGGAGAAAGCTGCGCCCGTGGCGATGCCCACGCTGCCGCCGACGATGGCGTTGGCCCCAAGGTTGCCTGTCGCGGGATCGGCAATGTGCATCGATCCGCCTTTGCCGCGGCAATACCCAGCTTCCTTTCCCAACAACTCGGCGAACATGCGATCCGGCGACGCACCTTTAGCCAGGCAGTGTCCGTGGCCGCGGTGCGTGCTGGTGATGTAATCGTCGATGCGCAGGCCTTCGCAGATTCCTACCGCCACGGCTTCTTCGCCGCTGTACAAGTGCGCGAGTCCAGGCATGAGGGCGCGCGTGTAGAGTTCGTTCACCTGCTCTTCAAACAGACGGATGCCCACCATCTTGCGATAGGCGCGCAGCCACTTCTCCTTTTCGGCGGAAGTTTCGCGGCCCGCTTCTGGATTGGAAGTAGCGGTTGTCATTTCTTTTTGGGGCCCGCCGTCACCGGTGTCGTCACTCCTGACATGGCGGCCAGCACGTCGAACATGCACGCGAAATCGTACTTGGTCCAGCCCATGCCGCGCGCCGCAGTCAGAATTTCGTTGCTCACCGCGGTCGAGGGCAGAGGCACGTCGAGCTGGCGGCCCAGATCCATTGCCAGAACCATATCTTTCTGCATCATGTTGACGTCGAACCAGGCCTCTTCCGGCTGCTGCAGCACGAAGGGCCCGCGGTATTGAATCATGGGCGATGCGATCGCGCTGTGGGTGAGCACGTCGACTGCGGTTTCGCGGGCGATGCCGCTCTTCTCAGCCAGCAACACGCCTTCCGAAAACGCCAGCATCTGCACCGCCAGGCTCAGGTTCACCGCGATCTTCATCGCCAGCGCCAGACCGTTGTCGCCGACATGAGTCACCTTCGGGCCAATATCCAGCAGCAAGGGCTTTACTTTTTCGAATGTCTCGCGCCGTCCGCCAACCATCACCGAAAGCTTCCCTTCCTGCAACGTGATCACGCTGCCGGAAACCGGCGAGTCGACCATATCCGCGCCTTTTTCGCGCACCTTCGCAGCCAGCCCCCGGCTCACGGTGGGACTGATGGTGCTCATGTCGATGAAAATCTTGCCCGGGCTCAGGCCCGCCAGCATTCCGTCGGGACCTTCGGTAATGGCGGCGATGGCAGCGGCATTCGTCACCATCGCGAAAGTGAAATCGGAGCCGCTAGCGACGGCTCGCGGGGAGTCAGCCCACTGCATGCCTTTTTCAACCAGCCACTGCGCCTTGGCGCGGGTGCGGTTGTAGCCGATGACGCTGTGACCTTTGCTGAGCAGCCGGTTGACCATCTGGCTGCCCATGACTCCTAAGCCAATAAATCCCAGTTTCGCCATCCGCCCCTCAACTTCCACCTTGTTACTAACATTTGTTACGCAATGATTTTGGAACCGGCCGGCGCATGTTTCCCAGACTCCTTGCCGCTCGGCGGAATCTGCGAATCCTGACGCACCTGCTCGAGATGGGCGCGCATGCTGCTGCGGGCCATCTCCGGATCGCGGCGCTCCATGGCCTCCAGAATGCGTTTGTGATGAAACTGACCGCGCTGCGGACCGCCTTCCACGTTAAAGATTCTTATGCGTTGCTCGCGCAGCAGTCCAACGATGGAATCGATCAAGGAAAGAATCAGCGGATTGGCGACCGCCTCCGCCAGGGCGAGGTGGAAATCGAGGTCGGCCTCGATGTAGGCTTCGGCATTCTTCTGCGAGCGATCCATAACAGCGACGGCTTCGCGCATTGCCGTGAGATCCTCATCCGTGTAGCGCTCCGCCGCCATGGCCGCGATTCCCGGTTCGAGGACCAGGCGCAGATCCACCAGATGAGGCAAACCTTCCTGCTGCCCCTGCTGGCCGATCTTCACCATCAGGTCGAACGACTGGCGCGCCGCCTGCGAGGTTCCATCCGTGATGAAGGTGCCGCGGCCCGAGTACGCTTCAACCAGGCCTTTCTCACGCAATGTTTTCACAGCTTCGCGCACGGCAGTGCGGCTAACGCCGAGACGCTGCGCGAGATCGCGCTCCGCGGGCAACTGGTCGCCCGGTTTCAGGGAACCATTGAGGACGGATTCTTCTATTTGCTGGACGATTTGCTCGTACAGCCGAGCGTTTCGAATAACTTTGTACACCGGAATTTCTCCCGCACGAGCCAGCTGGGGGAAACTGGCGATGGTCTGGTTACTATACCGCAGGTCCAGTGCGGGCGATGCTGGTTCTGCGGTCTTGGGTCGAAGAACTGACAAGTGCGGTCCTAGGTACGGTGGTATGACACGTAGGACGCTAACACTTGACAGCGCCCAATGCAAGCCCCACCCAAAGTCCGCTCCATCCGCGCATGCTATAGAAAACCTCACCTTTACCGAAGAGTTTACCAATCAGAATCCGGGTGGGGGTCAGATGACCATGGAATCGGAGAATTTGCTTGACTTGATT
Organism: Candidatus Sulfotelmatobacter sp.; assembly: GCA_049512915.1. Lineage (GTDB taxonomy): Bacteria > Acidobacteriota > Terriglobia > Terriglobales > Acidobacteriaceae > Sulfotelmatobacter. The sequence continues at coordinate 2,641 of JBEKWP010000002.1, read as the reverse complement.
CGCGTTGCAATGGTATGGCTGTCCGACCAGTAAACGGAGGGATGTGATGACATTCCGAAGCACTGCCATGTTTACGCGGCATGCGACGACCTCAGCTCCCCGCATGATTCTCCTGCTTCTCGCACTGAGTGGCCTGAGCCTGACGGCGACGGCTCAATCCACGGCCGGGCGCGTGTTGGGTAGAGTCTCCGATCAGAGTGGCGCCTCCGTAGCCGGCGCAAACGTAGTGGTCACTGACACGGAGCGCGGCACTTCGCGAACTCTCGCCACTGACACATCCGGGGATTACGTTGCCCCCGACCTCATTCCCGGAACCTACAAGATTCACGTCGAAGCCAGGGGCTTCAAATCAGTGGAGCGGCCCGCGGTTACGGTCGAGGTCGCAACCGATGTCCGGGCCGATTTTACTTTACAGCCCGGAAACGTTTCCGAGATCGTGACGGTCAGCGAGGAAGTTCCGCTGCTGAACACTACCTCCTCCACTCTGGGGGGAACGTTGAGCAACACCCAGATCAACGACCTGCCGCTGAGCGGCAGAAATTATGAAAACCTGCTGCAACTTCGTCCGGGCGTAGTGCGTTATCCCGGTGGAGGATTCTCCACCACCAGCGCTGACGGCCTGCGCGCTGAAGACAATGCTTATTACGTCGAGGGCCTGTTCAACAGCGAACCTTATTCCGGACAGGCAATCATTAATGGATCAGGAATCGCAGGCGACTCCGCGACCATTCTGCCCATCGATGCGATTCAGGAATTTAACCTGCAGCAAAATCCCCCGGCGGAATACGGATGGAAGCCAGGCGCAGTGGTCAACGTCGGCCTGAAGTCGGGCACAAACAAAGTGCATGGAACAGCTTTTGGCTTTGGTCGCGATGGAGACCATCTGGACGCTCGGAATTATTTCAACGACGATCCGAATCCGAAGTTGACCCGCACGCTCGAGCAATTTGGCGGCAGCCTCGGCGGTGCGATCATCAAAGACAAAGCCTTTTTCTTCGGCGCCTACGAAGGCCAGCGCTATAACGTGGGCAACTCCTACGGCGGCGTCACCGGTCCCTCGATGGTGCACATGGCGCCGAATGGAACCTGTTCGTTTGGCTTTGCGGGCGACTGCAATGACAGCATCCCGGATGTGCTCGCCGATATCACATCCCCGGCTGCCGTCGCCGCAGGGGTGGTCGTAAGCCCAGCCAGTCTGCTGGTCTCAGGGTGCACGGCCGCCGGAGCTTGCAACGGCACAGGATTTGTCACCAACAACCAGACGGATATTGGCACGGGCCTCACCTTCAATCAGGCAATTACAATCCCCAACGGATTTAACAACGTCGTCCACGTCGATAACGTTGTCGGCAAGGTCGATTACTCGCTCAACGAGCGAAACGCCATCAACGGGATGTACTTTTTTGGAAACAACTCCGGCACCGTCGAAGACTTTTCCGAGTTGCAACAGAAATGGCTCTCTGACATTCACACCCGGGCACAGGTCGTGGGCGGCAGCTGGGTTTGGACTCCCAATGCGCGCATGGTGAATGAGGCCCGCGTCGGCTACAACCGGCTCTACCAGCCCACTCTCCCGGCCGACCTCAACACTCCCGCTTCGGTCTACGGTCTCGATACAGGTGTCACCGGGCCCAACACCGGAGGCATGCCCCGCGTCGGCTTCGGCGGTTACTTCACCACGCTCGGCGGCTTCAAATGGCCGAAGTTCCAGGGACCCGACTCAATCACGCAGTTTGTCGATCACATTTCCTACACCGTGGGCAAGCACGCTCTGAAGTTCGGTGGCGAACTCCATTACGACCGGGTCAACAACGCCTCCTACGGCAACGCGCGAGGCAGCATCAATTTCCTCGGCGGCGTAATTAGCCCCAACCCCGGTCCCAACGGTTCGAGCCCGCTCGAAGACTTCTTTGCCGGAGCGCCGTTCAAATCAACGGTCGAGGTGGGAAATCCTACTCTCCACCTGCATAACTGGGCCTACTCGGTCTTTTTCCAGGATGACTATCGCGCCGCCAAAAATCTGACTGTCAACTTCGGCGTTCGCTACGAAGACAGCAGCGTGCCTCAGGAAGCGAACAATCTGCTGGGAAATTTCGACCCTAACGTTGGGTTGGTGCAGGTGGGTCATCAAATCAGCAGCCTCTATAACCCGGATCACAAAAATTTCGGGCCCCGCGCAGGCTTTGCCTGGGATATCGGCGGTAACGGCCAGACCGTGCTGCGCGGCGGCGGCGGCCTCATCTACGAAACGGTGAACTGGCAGTCCTTCGTCGCCTTCAACAATGCTTTCGGTCCGGGCACCGTTCCCACGGGTGCTCCCATCGATGCCGCGGGCGACACCTCCGGTGGCACGATTACCAGCAGTAATGTCACCGTGAAGAATTTCCTGAACTACCCGACGACCTGGGACGCTGCAAATGGTCCGCTTTACGGCAGCAGCACGGTCAATTGCTTCAATAGTCCGTGCCCAATTATGACGGTCGACCGCAACCTCACGACTCCTTACGTGTGGAACTGGACGTTGAACCTGCAGCATGCCTTCACGCCGAATCTGTCGTTGGAAGCCGCATACGTCGGCAACCGCGGATCGAACCTCACTGGAATTCGCGACATCAACCAGCCGCCTGTGGGCAGTGACTAC
>JBEKWP010000001.1:0-110544 GCA_049512915.1 Candidatus Sulfotelmatobacter sp. | reverse complement strand
GAAGTTATCCAGGCCGGATTCGGAATCGCGTTCTTTGCCGGTGAATAGGTACTTCTCAGAAGGAGTGCCGTAGACTATGGTGCCGTAAGGCGTGTAGTCCACGTCCTGCTGGGGCGGCAGCGAACCAGATGGGTTCGTCACTACTTCGGTCGTCATCAGATGGTTATGGAAGTAGTAGTGTAGTGCAAAACTCGAATCACTCCGCACCACGCGGTCCCCGTTGAAGAAGATGTATTCGTTTTGAAAATTGCCCGAGAGATCTTCCTCCACAGCACTCTCGCCTCCCAGGTTTCGGAAATAAATCGTGCCGGTCGAGCTTGTCGGGCACGTGCTGCTCTGTCCGGTGCTCGTGCATTTCGCCACACGTTGGCCATCGCCATCATAAAGATAGCTATATCCCGCAGTGTAGAGAAGGCGCCCTTCCGCATCATAAACGAACGTGTGATTGCTCGGAGGGCAGGCAATCTCGTCAAGTAGATTTCCTGCGGCGTCGTAGCAAAATCCGACGAACTGGTTGTTGGTGTTGGAGGCTTGAGTCAAAGTCGGCGCGGTGCATTGGCTTGCCGTGATCTGGTTGAGATTTCCCCAGGGGTCGATGCTGAAGTTCTGTCCCCAACAGTAAGTGCCTGAGGTAGCCTGCGATGAAGCCGTCAGGATGCGGTTCAAAGGGTCGTAAGTGAAATTTTGGGTGCGTGAGTTGTTGAGGTTGTTAACGATCTGGGACACATTGCCGTTGTTTTGTTGCTGGCGTGTGCCGGTTCCATAACTATAGCTTTGGCTGAAGATCGTCGCAGAGGATGTACTCGCGGAGAAAACTGATGGCTGCAAACGGCTGTTGTATTGGTTGCTTGTCGTGATCCCGGCGAACGACGATGTGTAGCCGTTGATCATACTGGTCAGCCCCCAGAAGGGAGCGTACGTAGCGCTCTTCACGAACATGTTTCCTGAAGCGTCTTGGGCTGAGAGTGGAACTCATCCGGACTTCTGCCCCAGCTTAACCTCTAATCTCCTCTGTGTCAGTTTTTGGGTTTTGGGTCAAAGTGCCCCGAGATTTCGTTTCTGGGTGAGAAGATAGAGATCGGCGTGACCGGCAGGGCGCGCGTAAACCACCGTGGAAAGATCTTTGGAAAAGTCGTACCCGTTGCCAGAGTAGCCCTGGCGAAATGCGAAGGGGAGTTTGAGGGCCACCTGGGCGGGGCCGGTTAACTTGCCGTCGTGCCAGGGCTGGCGATAGATTGTGGTCTCTCCGCGCGCGGCCCCCAAGTATAGGATCGATTTGCCATCGGAGGCGAAACGGACGATGAGAGTGCCCAGATCCGACAGCAATGGGATGCACTTGCGATCGGCCAGGGAGAACTCACTCACTCCGGTGGATTGCGCCGACGCGCTTTGCGAGGTAAGCAGATATTTGCCGTCCGGCGAGGCATCCCAAACGCCACCGCAATTGTCTCCTAATTTCTCGACGCTGGAGCCGTCGGCAGCGATCTTCCAGATGGAGAAGTTGGCCGAATCGGTTTCCTGACCACCGAAGTAGAAAACATTCGGATCTACGCTTGCCGTCCCATAACCGCCGAGGCCGCCGTGCCAGGGAATTTGGCGAAGACCGGTGCCATCGGTCTTAACGATGTAGACTTTCGTCGCGCCGTTCTCTATCGCGGTAAAGACCAACCTGGAAGCGTCCGAGGTAAATGTCGCGGTTATGAGTTCTGCTCCCGAGGCGATTTTGACACGGTTGTTGCCGTCGATGTCGGAAGCCCAAAGATCTCCCTGCTGGGCGTTGCCCGAAAGGGTGATGTACATAATGTGGCGGCCATCCCAGGCGAGAGCGGGCTGAGTGGCTTCCTCATTGGTCAAGTCGAGCGATTGCTTGTTTTGCGGATGGTAAACCGTGAGAAAACCTGAGCGCCTTCCGTTTACGAAATAGATTCCCTTTGCGTCGGGAGCGGGCATGGGTGAAAGATCGGGGCCGGCGCCGGTTGTCACTTGCCTGAGGTTCCCATCGGCCACACGGTATTCCCAGATATTGGTGACATCGTTGATGGTGCGGCTGCATAAGAAAGTCTTGCCCGGATCGTTCCAGACCAGGCCGGTTGGGCTTCCGGGAAGATCGCCGATTTTGTGGGAAGCGTGAGTGGAAAGGTTGACGCTGTAAAGCGCCAGATTTGGAGAACCCTGTATGTCGTCCGCTCCAGCGACGATCAACAGATCTTTACCGTCGGGAAAGGGCAGAATTTGTAGGGGGGTCAAGCCCTGGGCGGGCTGAAAAATCATTTCCTCCGTGAGGCCAGTCTTGGGCTTGCGGAAGACTGCATTTTCCTGGCGGCCCCTTATGAAATAGAAAGAGTCTCCGCCGGGAGATATCGCCAGCGAGTGCCCCTGGGCTACGGGAGTGGAGGCGCCGCCGAGAGTCGGCACGCCGCGAGTCTCTCCCACCGTAAAATCCAGGGAATAGTAGATCTGGGTTCCATCTGGCGAGAAGCTATCCACCAATTTATCTACTGAGTCATTGGTCAGTTGCAGCGGCTCTCCACCGGAAGCCAGCATTACAAACACCTGGTCGAAACCCGCGACCGACGAGGTGAACGCCAGGGTGTGGCCGTCGGGAGAGAGAACGGCGGTGTTGATGGGTTTGTTCCAATGGCTGATCTGAATGATCTTTGCGGGAGCGCTGGATGGGGTGTGAAAGTAGTAGGCCGCCAGCGCACCCAGTGCAACGAATGCGACGAGGGCCGCTACTGCAACCTGCAGTTTGCGGGATGATTTGGCCTCGGCCGCTGCCGCTGGGGTGCCACTCGCAGACCGGGGCAAGGCCACATCGAGAGCACCGGCTGAGGCGCTGCTGGAACGTCCGGAGCTGGAATCACGTTTCGAGCGTTTCAGGTCGCCACGCAATTCGGCGCCGGACTGGTAGCGCAGTTCAGGATCTTTTTCGAGTGCTTTATTGATGATGCGATCGAGTTCCGGGGGAAGTTCAGGATTGAGGCGCAGGGGCGAGACGGGGACTTTGTGCAGGATGGCATCGAAAATCACGGCGGAAGTTCCGCCGGAGAATGCCGGACGCGCAGTTGCCATCTCATACAGAACGAGGCCGAAAGAAAACAGGTCGGTGCGCGCGTCCAACTCCTCCCCGCGCGCCTGTTCCGGCGACATGTAGGCGACCGTGCCCACTGCGCTGCCCGGGCTGGTGAGATGATCGCCCACGTCGAGGGTTGGGGTGCTCATGCCAGCACTCTCCAGCTTGGCGGTGACTTTGGCCAGCCCGAAGTCGAGGATCTTCGCCTGCCCCCGGGCGGTGACAAAAATGTTCGCTGGCTTGATGTCACGATGAATGATTCCCTTGGAGTGCGCCGCGTCGAGTGCGTCTGCGATCTGGATAGCTAGATCCAGCGCAGTGTCGACTTCCAATGGCTTGGCGGAAATCTTGTGCTTCAGCGTGACGCCTTCAAGGTATTCCATGGCGATGAAGGCCTGCCCGCTCTGATCGTCGATCTCATAGATGGTGCAGATGTTGGGGTGATTCAGGGCAGAGGAGGCTTTGGCTTCGCGCTGGAAACGGGCCAGTGCCTGCGAGTCTTTGGCCACGTCATCGGGAAGAAATTTGAGGGCGACGAAACGGCCGAGTTTCAGATCTTCGGCCTTGTAGACAACGCCCATCCCCCCTCCGCCGAGCTTCTCGATAACGCGATAGTGCGAGATGGTTTGACCAATCATTTACGCGTGCAATGCGTAGGCGTGATGTTGGGGCAAGTCAATGAAAGCGATGGTATTGATGGTGGCTCAAGAGCATGGTCGTTGATAATTTCTATTACACGCATTGACCCCGGCGGCCTAGTTCTCATGCGTGCTGTAAAAGGAAAGCCGCCCAAAATCGGGCGGCCGCTGATCGCAAATCTTTCTCTTTGCTCTTCCTACTTCAGGGTCACTTCGCGAGCGAGCGAGCTTCTAACAGTTGTGGAGAAATCGGCACGCTTCTTTGCGGCGTCGACCATAGCCTGGTGGCTGCCGTAGTGCTTCTCCACAATCACCGTGGCTTTCTCTCCAATATCGTCCAATGTTCCCCAGTTCTTGTACTCGATGGCGATGGCGACAGTCCAGTCATCAGGATGCTCGGTAACCGGATTGGTATAGAACTTGTAGTCAACGACCCAACCCTGCTTTTTGTACTCCTCGTAAAGCGGCCTGAAATTCTGGCTGATGTCGTTCCAGAACGCGTCTGCCATGCCCGATTTAATGTTCACATAACTGACCCGCCAAACCGGGCCGTTATTGTAGTGGGGGTTCTGTGCGAACAGTGGTGTACCTGTCGCGAGCAGCGTCAACCCCAAGAACAGCGACAAAACGAACTTTTTCATCAAGTACTCCTCGTGCCTAGAATTAGGCCCTGAGTTCAACAGACAGCGAACGCTGCGCTCGTGCACGGTCGGCGCGAATCTTACGTGAGTGAGAACAGCAAGTCAAAGCGATGGAGACAACGTATTTGAGGGATGATCCGTTCGGGCACTGACTTGTGAGCACGAGCACAAAGACGCAAACCAAAAGTTCTTGCGATGGCTCACGACAATGGCAGAGTGAGCCGCGTGGCTATTCTTTGCGCAGTGCTTCCACGGGCGGCAGCAATGCCGCTTTACGCGCGGGGTAGAGTCCGGCAATTACTCCGGAAATCGCCAGAAAGCCGACGGCTGCGGCGGCGGTCCAGGGAACCACGCGAGGGGTGTCCCAGCCGGGAGGGGATGGAAGAAGTGAGAGCAAACCGGTCAGCGCCGCTGCCCCGGCCATGCCCAGGCAGCCACTGAGCAAAGTGAGAAAGGCGCCTTCCACGAAGAATTGAAACAGGATGCTGCGATTGGTGGCGCCCAGGGCCTTGCGCAGGCCGATCTCGGGAGTGCGGTCAGCCACAGCGACCAGCATAATGTTGATCACGCCGATCGCTCCGAGGCCCAGCGTGACCACGCCTACGCTGCCTAGAAATACGTTCATCGCGTCAAAAATTTTTCCTACCGAGTCGGAGGTCTCCACCGTGTCCCATTCCTCGTAAGAGTCCAGGTTGGTGTAGTCAAAGCCATGGTTGCGGGCGATGACCTTGTGGACTTCGAGTTCGGCGCTCTCGTGCAGAGCGCGCGACCGGGGCTGATAGTTGAGGAGACTGATCGCATCGCGCACCTCGCCCACATTGAGCATGGGAAAGTCCTGGCGCATCGTGGTGAAAGGCACGAAACTCCAAAGATTGTTGTCGTTGTTATTCCCGTAGCCCACGCGCGTTGCCGAACCAATGACCTCATAGCGAATTCCATTGAGCAGGATGGTACTGCCGAGAAAAGGACGCCCACTAAAAAGGACGCGGCGCGTTTCGTCGCCCAGCACGACGACGCGCCGACTCTGTGCCACGTCCATGTCGTTGAGCCAGCGCCCGTTTGCGAGCGGAACGTAGCGAATTTCGGCAAAGTTCGGGAGAACTCCAAAGATCGGCCCCGAACTCTGATAGAAATCACTCACTGCCCGGATGTCATTGCGACGTATATCAGGAGTGACCGCTCTCACGTCAGGGCATTGCGTCAAAATATCCTGATAGTCGCGGTCAGTGAGGTAGTACTGCCGGAGGCTGTTAAAGCTGCCGTTCATCGCCGGGGCGCGGCCACCCCAGATGAACATGACGTCCCGACCCAATTCGTCAAATTGCTTGCGGTTGCCAGTGCGGAAACCCTCGCCTAACCCGACCAGCAGCAGCAGGGATCCGACCCCCCATGCAATGCCAAACATGGTGAGAAACGAGCGTAGTTTGTGCTCCCAAAGAGTGCGGAGAGTCTGGCCGAAGATGTCAAGCATCTGGCGCATGCCCGATGATCCGCGGGTACCGAAGGAGCGGATGTTCCCGCCAGCGAACGCTTAGCGCAAAGTATTCATCGCCAGCGGTCACTGCGCGCGGCGATAAAATTCCGCCAGACGTAGTCCCACGGCACAACGAACAGGAAGATCACGCTCATCAGGCAGGCAAAAGTTGTGTCCCAGGTGTCTGCGTCCATGGTGTGGCTTCGCCAGGCGGGCAGCGCCACGGCGAGAAGCCATGTGGACTTCCATGCTATTTCCCAGAATAGCAGCGGCAACATTTTCAAGGGATAGCGCAGGCCCAGGACGGCCAGCAGAACGAGCGCGAGCAGCATGGAATTGACCACGCCATGCATGAGTTCCCAAGGCTGGTGATGAAGGAAGGCAGGAACCTTCTGCATTCCCATGCCGACGGCAATCAAGAGGTAGCCGGCCCTGAGGAGATAGATTCGCCACAGCGCGATCTCCCGCGCCGGAGTTTGGTTTCGGTCCCGCGTGCCCAAGTCTGATGCTGGGGATGAATCGGTTTTCATTGCGTCCTTCAAGCCTGCTGTTGGCCAGCCACGGGCGCGAAACGCGAACGACTAGTAGTTTAGGACGGGATCGGCCTGAAAGCCAACTGTCGTTAGATCTCGATTGCACTCATTGGCTCGGGGCGGGGCTGCCAATTTCTCGATGAGTGATAACGCCTGTTTTCGCCAATGGGGAATCACTGGCGAGTTTCCAGCCTCGCAACAAGCCAATCCCACGGGTTGGACCCCTTCAGCGGCCCGGCCGCCTGATCTACGGATGAGATAGATGCTTGATTGTGCCGGAGCGCGAAGATGTGACGCCGAACCGCGCCAACGGCCTAACAGAGTCGCTATATCGTCTACGGCCTTTGGTTATCTGGTGCTCGTTAAATCCTCGATTAGATTCTTCTAAGAGACTCTCTTGTTGAGCGTCCTCCTGACACCCCTTCGAGAGGTCTAATGATGTCTTGGCGCTTAACCGGTTTGGCGGAACATAACTACCCGACTCGAGCTATTTTCTTCCAGTGCACGGCTCTAATCACCATCCTATTTGGGCTGCTCTTGTCTAACGCATGTTCGGGCTTCTCTGTCCCCGCCACCAACTCAACTGCCAGCCTGACGATTTCATCAGCGCTTCCATCCGCCACACTGGGGTCGATTTACAACGCTACCCTGAACGTAAGCGGGGGCACTGCACCTTACGGTTTCTTACTCACGTCCGGCGCGCTGCCTACGGGCCTGCTCCTCGGGTCTACGACCGGAACCATCTCTGGGACACCCACCGCAAGTGGAAGTTTCAGCTTTGCCATCTCGGTTTCGGATTCCAAGGGACTATCCAAGCAGCAGTCCCTACAAATAACGGTCGCCAGCGCCCCAGAGACGAACCCAGGCAACTCATTCTCGGACCTTCAGCAAAGTGGCGGATGGGGAACCTACGGGCTTACCCCACCAAGCTATGCTACCTGTTCGCCGTCGCCCTGCGATGGGATCAGTTATTTGATGTCTCAGGGGATTAGCTCCCCATCGATGAGCGGGGACTCGACGCAATATAGTCTGGGCGGAACCACGGTTTATGCCGACGCCCTGTTTAATAATCACCTGATCGGCGACTTTTCCTCTCAAGGGATGCCCGACAAGAACCACACGCTGGTCCCCACTTACCACAACTTCACCTACGACGTGTACTTCTACGGCACCAACCTTGAACTTTCACAGGCGCTTGAGTTTGACATTAATCAGTTCTTTGACAATCTGGGCTTCATTTGGGGTCACGAGTGCCGCATCGCGGGCGGCAATGAATGGGACATCTGGGACAATGTCAATAAGCACTGGGTTCCTACCGGGATCGCCTGCTTCCCAAATAGCAATTCATGGAATCATCTGACGATTCAGGTGCAGCGTACCGCAAACAATCAGTTGTGGTTTCAGTCAATCACGCTGAATGGCGTGACCGGCACCGTCAACCAATACTACGATCCCGGTTCAACCGACGGCTGGTATGGGGTGACCATCAACTACCAGATGGACGGAAACCATGAACAATCGCCCTACATGGTCTACCTCGACAACTTAACCTTTAGCTACGAGTGAGAGAGATCTTTCGGGTGGTGAAATGTCGACGGACCAACTGGTCTTCGAGGCCATAGAGTCTGGGTGGTGGTCCTTCGCGCTAAGTAATCGTCAGGATCAGGCTGCCGCTGGTTCCGCCGCTGGCGCAGCCCAAGTCTCCGGAGTTGCCGCTCGGAGTGTTGACTGCCACATCGGCTGTTCCAGGAGCGGAGATCACGGCGGCGGTGATCGTCGCCTGCAACTGCGTACTGGTTACGACGACCGTGCTGAGCTTGGTCCCGTTGATCTCGACCACAGAGGATGAAACGAATTGAGCGCCATACACATTGAGAACAAAGCCGGGCTGCACTTCAGTGAGCGTAATGGTGCTGGCAGAAAGAGCTCCGATGACCGGGACTGGCCGAGCAGTGCCGCATAAGGGATTGAGGGCGTTGCATCCCTGTAACACCAGCGAGGCGAGCACAAGCGCACTGAGGAACGGCAAAAAGGCGCTGATTCTCTTCATATGTGATCGTACCACCGGCGGGAGCAGGTGCGGAGGGTTGGCGTAGCAGATCAGATCGCAGACGGTGCGAAGAGAATCCTTCAATCAAGAGCGCCGCGGTGCAGCTCCTTCACCGCCAGCAGCACGAAGGCCGAGGGCGGAAGTCCCCCCAAGGTTTCCGCATCCCCGGCCCTCAATGCATACGGAGCGCTGACCAGCAGCATATGCAGCTGCCCGGCCTGCCCCGAGACTTGCACCCCCCAGCGGGATTGTTCGATCCCGCGCCTAAACAGAAAGGCGGAAAGTGCGGACGAAACGCCGCTATCCCAACGTTCTGCTGGGCTGGCTATGTTTGCGGGGGTGTGGCAAGCTGGAGAGATGAAGAAACAATCGTCGGACCAGGCGTTTCATGATCGGCGGTATCAGGAGCGGAAGCGGGCGGAGGCGGAGCGGAAGGTTCCTAAGAAGAAGGTGGCTAAGCCGGGTGGTGAGTCCCGATAGTCGCCAGTACCTAGTACCTAGAAACTTCGGCTGTCGAGGGGCTCCGCTTCGGGAGGGGTGGTGTCGGCGAGTTGCATAGGTTTTTCGTTGGGAGTCCTCCGCTTTCGTGGATGACTCTGCTTCCTCAGGATGACAAGCTTCTGGAATTGGCGTTGGTTGACGTGGGGGTTGTTTGTTCTGTAGATTCTGTTTGAACTGAAAGTGCTGACATGGCCACTTTGACTGGAGTGCAGAAGGCTTACATTCTGCATTGGGGAGAGATGGGGACGCGGTGGGGGATTAACCGGACGGTGGCGCAGATTCATGCGTTGCTTTATTTGTCGCCGCGGGCATTGCCGGCGGAGGAGATTGCGGAGACTTTGAGTGTGGCGCGGTCGAATGTGAGCACGTCGATCCGGGAATTGGAGGGATGGGGGATTGTGCGGGCGGTGCATGTTTTGGGAGACCGGCGGGAACATTATGAGTCGATGAAGGATGTTTGGGAGATGTTCCGGCTGGTGATTGAGCAGAGGAAGCGGCGGGAGATTGATCCTACGCGGGAGATGCTGCGGCGGAGTCTGGAGGAACTGGATCCGAAGGAGGCTGGGGCGGAGTTCACGCGGGAGCGGCTGGCGGCCATGGCGGGATTTTTTGAGGCGGTGACGGAGTTGCATGATCAGATGAAGCGGCTGCCTACGGGGACGGTGCGGAAGTTGTTGCGGATGGGGGATAAGGTGAGGAAGAAGTAGTACCTAGTACCTAGTACCGAGTGAGCGCGAATGGAAATCCTGTATGGGCCTGTGGTTGTGCTGGCAGGTATGGGATGTTTCGACTGCGTGAGATCGTCCTTTGGACGATCTCACTTCGCTCAACATGACAGATAACTTTTTCGGCAACGAGGTTGAGGAAAATGGAGCAAGCTGGTGGAGAGAAAAAGCTTTGGGTTACGTTGAGCGGGCTGCCACTGAGTATTTCTTTGGAATGGCCGTTTCATCGGTCTACTTCGGGGGCGGATTTCTGGGTGCTGCATGGGGACATTCGGCTGGAGAATTCGGATGGGCTGCATGCGCCGGTGGCGGTGAATTTGTCGGCTACAGTGCGCGAGGTGGTGGCGTCGCTGGAGCCGGTGGATGTGGAGGCTCCGGTGATTAATGCTTTGCGCAAGGAAGTGGATCACCGGCAGATTGAGTTTGTGAAGTCGGGGAAGTTGAAGCCGGTGGCGTTTTCGAGCCGGCATTATGACTTCAAGCGGGGGAAGTGGGTGTTTGGAAAGGCTACGGATGAGGTGATTGCGGAGTTTCTGGAGCGGAAGGTTTATTGGGGGACGAAGTTGAGTGCCCAGTACCCAGTACCTGGTGCTGAGCGGGTTTGGATTGGGGATCCCACTGACGCGCAGTATTTGGAGACTGCTCCTGCGCATTTGGTGGAGATTGCGGTGCGGCTGGCTGGGGATGGGTTGATGCACGTGGATGGGGAATTCGCGGTGGCTACTGCCGAGTTGATGGCAAAGGCGGAGAGATTTGAAGGCGCGATGCGGATTGCGGTGGAAGAGTTGGAGAAGAAGCACGCCTTTGAGCGCGGGTAGGAAGAACTTTTTCGCCACGGATTTGCGCGGATGAACACCGATAGACCTTTCCTTCACAAACTTGTTGAGGGCGAATGCATCCAAGGGAGTTCAGCATTGGGGGTTTTGGTGGCGGGAACGTCAAGAGCTTTATCGCGGAGGACGCGGAGAAAATGCCGCGGAGCGATTGTGGTGTTGTGTGTGGTCGTGTTCGCAAGCTGGGGTTGGGGGCAGGGGAGTGAGACTGGGCAGGGTGCCGCACAAAGTTCTGGACAAAAACCGGGGAAAGACCTTCCGGATGCGCCGGATGAGAGCAAAAAGAAAAGTGACAATCCGGTCGTCCTTACTAAGGATGCGGCTACGGCGGGGTTGAAGAAGGCGCGGGACTGGGAATCGGGATGGATTGCGGGAGAGTATATCGGGAGGAACCGGAAGCTGGTTAGTCCGACGCGAGAACAGCGAGAGGAGATTTATCTGAGACAAACTCTGACGACTCCGCAAGCTTATATCAAGCGGATGTTTGCCGCGGCGATTGACCAGGCGCGCGGGACGCCCTGGCAGTGGGGCGGAGGATGGGCAGGGTATGGGAAACGGTTTGCGTCGCGGGAGGGGCAATTTGTCTCGGCGAACACGCTGGCGGCTGCGGGCAATGCAATGCTGGGATACGAAGTGCGTTACGACCAGTGCAAGTGCCAAGGACTGTGGCCGCGGACGCGGCATGCGTTTATCCGGAATCTGGTGACTTATGATCGCAGCGAGGAGCATTTGAGGCCGCAGTGGGCGCTGTATGGGGGAGCATTTGCCGGTGGAATGATTTCGACAACCTGGAAGCCGGGATCGCACAGCTTGTTTGACGAAGGGGGACAGGCTGCGGTGGAGCAAATTGGCTGGGGGACGCTGCTGAATTTCTTCACGGAGTTTTCGCGGGAGATTAATCGGAAGCAGGGAGTGAAGTAGTAAGGCTGTGGCCGGGAACCGATTTTGTTCCCCCAACCGTCGTTTGGGTTGCTCTAGAATTACTGTCGTGATTGGCCCTGTCTACAACGCTGCCCACACTCGGCCGTCGATTGGTCCCGCGTTAATCGCCGAAGTGATTGGGTTATTTTTTGTATACGCCGCGGTCATCGGCAATATCAGGCAGATACCTTCGAAGCCGTCTCGCTTAGTCAACCTCCTAATTTTTGGGGGCCTTGGTCTGGCAATTGTCCTAGGCTCATTCGTACAAATTCGCGAGGCGGGCGGCAGTTCCGTGACCGGAGCCATCTTGGCGCTGGCAGTCGTGCTTGGACTAGCCGGTTTCGAGTTCTCTCGATGGATAAAATTTCGTGGCGCCGATTCATGGCCCGCAACTCAAGGCACGATCGAGAGTCTGGATGTCAAAGAGGTCCGCACCCGGTCAGCCCACTACTTCGCTCTCGACGCAGCATATTCGTACTCGGTGAATGGAGAATATTACTCAGGCCGGTTCACTAAGAATTTCGAAACCGAATCGGAAGCCTCGGACTATGCCGAAAGCCTGAGAGGCCGTCCAGTGTCCCTCAGGTACAGGGCAGAAGACGCCGGAACCTCCTGCCTACAGGATCATTGAGTAGGCCCAAAAACTGTTGTGAAGAAAGAAAAATCATTCGCAGCGCTAAAGCGCTGCGCCACCCAAAAGCACGCTTTGCGTCGCGGCTGAAGCCGCGCCCTTTCAAAGCAATTTTCTCACTGGAGCAGAGTGCCTCCGTTGGCTCCGTTTGGTTCTTCTTCTGGGGCTAAGACAACTGCGGCGGCTACGCGGTCGCCGGGTTCCATGTGGAGCAGGCGGACGCCTTGGGCGTTGCGGCCGGATTCGCGGATGGTTTTGGAATCCATGCGGATGATTTTGCCGTACTGGCTGATCAGCATTACCTGGGAATTCTCGTCTACCAGGGCGATCGCTACTACTTTTCCTACTCGCTCCGTTGTTTTGATATTGATTACGCCTTTGCCAGCTCGGTTGGTCAGACGGTATTCGTCGGCTGGCGTGCGCTTGCCGTAGCCGTTTTCGGTTACGGAGAGAATCAGGGTGCCTTTTTGGGTTAGATCTACGGTTTCGGAGACCTCAGGGGATGAAGCCCCGGCATCAAGGGGAGTCTGATCGGCACGACTTAAGTCGTGCCCTTCCCGATCTTTTCCCTCCCCATCTTTCTCGGGTGATGCGTCTGGTTTGGGCGTTACTGTCATCCCTACTACGTAGTCGCGCTCTTCCAGGTTGACGCCGTTTACGCCGTAGGCGGCGCGGCCCATGGGGCGGACGTGATTTTCGTCGAAGCGGATGGCCATGCCTTCGTGGGTGGCGATGAAAACGATCTGGTTGCCGTTGGTGATGCGGGCGGCTACGAGTTCATCTCCTTCTTCGATGTTGATGGCGTTGATGCCGTTGGAGCGGACGTGCATGAACTCCCGGAGTTCAGATTTCTTTACCAGACCGTTGCGAGTGGCGAAGAAGATGTACTTATTTTCTTCTTCGAGATTGCGAACCGCGAGCATGGTGCGGACGGTTTCTCCGGGCTGCAGGCCGATCAGGTTGCCGATGTGCTTGCCTCGGCCGGCGGCGCTTACGTCGGGAATTTCGTAGACCTTGAGCCAGTAGACGCGGCCTTTGTTGGTGAAAATCATGATGTAGGCGTGGGTGGAGGCGATGAAGAGGTGCTCGACGAAATCCTCGTCGCGGGTCTTCATGCCGGTGCGGCCCGTGCCTCCGCGGCGCTGCATGCGGTAGGTGGAGATGGGCGTGCGCTTCATGTAGCCGGAGTGGCTGAAGGTAACGGCTACCTGCTCGTCGGCGATCAGGTCTTCGAGTACTATTTCTGCTGCTTCGTCTTCGATGCGGGTGCGGCGCTCGTCGCCGTAGAGTTCTTTTACTTCTTCAAGTTCCTTGATGATGACTTTGCGGAGCTTGCTTTCAGAACCGAGGATGGATTCGTAGTCTTCGATGCGCTCGCGAGTTTCTTTCAGCTCGTTAGAAATTTCATCGATCGACAACTTTGTGAGGCGGTGCAGTTGGAGTTCTAAGATGGCTTCGGCCTGGCGCGAGGTGAAAGGCTTTTCGGGGGCCAGCTTGGGGGCGCGGCCGGTGGTGTTGATGTCGATTTTCTTGCCGCCGAAGTAGGCGACCAAGTTTTCGCGAGCATCAGCGCGGTTGGAGCTGGCGCGGATGATGGTAATTACGTTGTCGAGATGATCGAGGGCGTTGAGATAGCCCTCGAGGATGTGTTCACGGTCGCGGGCTTTCTGCAGTAAGAAGGCGGTGCGGCGGCGGACTACTTCGACGCGGTGATTGATGAAGTGCTTGATGGCCTGGATCAGTCCCATTTCGCGGGGCTGATTGTTGACCACCGCTAGCAGGATCATGGAAAAACCTTCCTGCATGGCGGTGTGTTTGTAGAGCTGGTTTAAAACGATTTGGGGCTCGGCGCCGCGCTTTAGTTCGACTACGATGCGCATGCCATCGCGATCGCTTTCGTCGCGGATGTCGGAGATGTCTTCAATGTCTTTGTCGTTGACCAACTGTGCGATGCGCTCGACGAGGCGGGCTTTGTTTACCTGATACGGGATTTCGGTGACGATGATGGCCTGGCGGTCTTTGGAAATGTTTTCGATGGCGGCTTTGGCGCGCATCATGAAGCGGCCGCGGCCGGTGCGGTAGGCTTCGAAGACTCCGGCGCGTCCGTGGATTACTCCGGCGGTGGGGAAGTCGGGGCCCTGGACGAACTTTAGAATCTCGGCTAGCTGGGCGTTGGGGTCGTTGATGAGCGTTATTGTGGCGTCGACTATTTCGGTCAGGTTGTGCGGCGGAATTTTTGTCGCCATGCCTACGGCGATTCCGTCGGAGCCGTTAATCAAGAGATTCGGAATTCTGGTGGGGAGAACGTCGGGTTCGACTTCGCTGCCGTCGTAGTTGGGGCGGAAGTCTACTGTTTCTTTATCTAAATCTTCCAAGAGCGCTGTGGCTACTTGCGCTAGTTTGGCTTCAGTGTAGCGATCGGCTGCTGGTGGATCTCCGTCTACGGAGCCGAAATTTCCCTGGCCGAAGATTAATGGGTAGCGCATGCTCCAGGTTTGCGCTAAGCGGACTAATGCGTCGTAGACGGCCAGATTTCCGTGGGGATGGTACTTGCCCATTACGTCGCCGACGATGCGGGCGCATTTGCGGGTCGCGCGATTGGGCTGGAGGCCCATCTGCTGCATGGTGTAGAGAATGCGGCGATGGACGGGTTTGAGTCCGTCGCGGACATCGGGAAGAGCGCGGCCGATGATTACCGACATCGAGTAGTCGAGATACGACTTGCGCATCTCGTCTTCAATGTTGACGGGCTGAATGTGCAGAGCACCGGGACTGCCATCGCCGCCGCCGGGCGGTGGGGTCAGGGGGAGTTCGGGATTTTGATCGTCTGGCATAAAGAGCACTTAGTAATTGGGTAATTTTGTAATTTGGTAATTGAAAACCTTGGATCCGGCTGGTTCCGGGGTGACGCGTAAATTGGGGCTAAACGGTTGCATTTGCAGGTGGTTAATGGGATTTCGTCGAATGATATTGTAGCACGTCTCGGGATGTGATTACGGCGGTGGCGATCCAAGAACGTCAACTTCATTGTCTCTGCATCGAGGAGGCCTAAAGCCTTAAACACAGGGAACACAGGGGTTCGCAGGGTGGGGCTTATTCAGGGACGGGTGATTACTTCGTTGGGGGATTTGGGGAGAACGAATTTTACGTTGCGCTGGGCGTTGGCTTCGAGGGTTTGTGGGACGTTGAGAGTGGAGAGGGCGATTTTCTTGTTCCAGTATCCGTCGGTGTAGTAGTCGCCGCGCGCGTAGAGGATGCCGTCGGCGATGGTGTAGTCGCGGACTTCTTCGCTATGTCCGTCGCGGAAGATCAGGAGTGCGGGCGGCAGGTCGTGCGCTGGAGGTGGGGTGGAGGTCGTGGGCGTTGGTGCGAGGGTGATGTTCAGGGCTTCGCCATTGGCCGGGGTGCTGTTTACGCGGACGTAGCGGCCGTTCTGGAGTTCGATCATCAGCGGCTGCGGAATGGAGGGCTCGGTGTCCGGATAGTCAGGACGGGCCAAGGTGCGCGCGGCCTGCAACAGGATTACCGGCGGTTGGGAGGCTACGGGGTAGCCGGTGGAGTAGATGTCATCGGGATTGAAGGAATCGGCGAAGAACGGGAACGGGAGCGATGTGTAGGGGAACGGCCAGCGGAATCTGGATGAATATGCGGCTCGTCCGAAAGCAAAACTGCCGGTGGCTGAGTTGAGATGCGGGACTGTGGGGTGCGAAGTGATGGCATGCGCTGCTCTTTGGGCTGCGGCGTATGGAGTGACAGTCAGCAGCGATGTGCAGATCGCCAGAACGACGTAGCGACCGATATTTCCCGCTTGCGTTATTTTGCTGTCGGCAGTTGGCGGACAGGAGTGTCCGCCCCACACGAGCCGTGCCTGCAGCGGGATTTCACGTACGCGCATGTCAATTCGCCTGGGCCGACGACGGCAAGCCGAAAGTGATGCCGTGATCATCGTTCAGCTTCTGGGTGGCCGCGAGATCGAGGTCGGCGAGAGCGATCTTGCGGGGATGACCGGGCGTTAGATCGTAGACCGTTTGATTCACGATGGCGTAGTTTCCGACTTCGAGTTGATGACCGTCTTTGAAGACCAGGACGGTGGGGTCGGGGGATGGTTGAGAATCGGAATCATAGTCAGCCGGGGGCGTGTCTTCGGCTTGCATTTGTGCAGCGATCGATTCGGCGGGCGATTCGTAGCCTGGCGGAATGTAGGAGGATGGTCCGTCACCGCGGCGATCGAAGACGGTGGGGCCACCTTGATAGTTGGGATCATTGTCGTCGGAGGCGCCGTTGTCGATGACGTCCGCGGTGTAGGGCACTGGAATTGCGTACACGTAGGGATAGTAGTAATAAGGCAGAGGGATGGATGTGGTGCGCTGAGGACCGTTGTTGTTGCCGTGGGAGCTGGTGGTGGAGTGCGGAGTCCTGGTGGAAGAATTGAAGCCTGAGTTGGCTGAGACGTGCGCGGTAGTAGTTGTGCTGATGGTATGGCCCGCGCTGGATGAAGCTGCGCTGGTGTTTTGAGCAGGGCTACTGGAAGCGAGAAGAAGCATCCCGAAAAGCGCTAGCGAAGCCGGAACCAGAGGCCGCACGGGAATATGATACTCCAGCGGATGGGTCATGGCGTACCTCCACTGACTGCAGTTTAGATCGTGAAACGGTGCGGTTGATGCGGGGAAATTGTAGAGAATTGTTAGCGGTGGGGGTGCTGCCGCGCCTCGCCGCGCTTGGCTGGACGGCCGAGGCGGCCGTCCCCACATCTGCGTGCTGGGGCTTGATCAGGGGGCGGTTTGGGGGATTAGGACGGCGCGGCGGCGTTTCTTGAACTGAGAAACGCACCAGGCTACTCCTGCGGCTAGAGCGCTGTAGGGAATGGGGCCCAGGCTGCCGCTGGTGAAGAGTCGGGCCGGGAGGTAGGTCAGCAGGAAGGTCCATAGGAAGATTTCGCTTTCCAGGACGTAGCCGATGAGAGCGCCCGCCACGATGTAACAGAGCCGGATTACAGCCTGAGCGGCGAATTCGCCAGGGAGGCCGAGAGTACGGACGGCGTGAGCGGCGGCGGGGGCGTATTCGAGGCGGGCGAAGACGGTCAAGGCGGCTGCGAGGATTGCTACGGGGAAGAAACGTCGCGCTGAAATGCCCTGGGCAAGAGGATTGTAATAGTTGCGGATGCCGCGCCGGTGGACTTTGTCGGTGACGGCGTAGCTGTCTTCGCCGGGCACGGGCTCGTAGTCTCCGACGGAGAGCTGATAGGCGCTGTAGCGCTCGTGTTCGCTTTGAACGTATTTGAAGATGCGGTCGGGGTCGGTGAGAGGGGCGACGGGGGAACCCATGGTCTGGGCGCGAGCGTCGTGGATGCGCTTCAACTTTGCGGGGTCGTCGATCTGGGGACACTCCTGCAGCACCCAATAGGGCGGATTGTCGAGGACGTTCTTCAGTTTCATGTTGCGGGTGGTGAGAACGCGGTCGTCGGTGAAGCGGGTGTGAAAGTGGATTACGCAATTGCTGGTGAAGGCTTGTTTGCCGTCGACGGTTTGGACCAGTTCCTGGATCGCGACCTCACAGCGTGAGCTTTCGGCAGGGTTGACGTACTGGCGGGTGAGGATTTTACCGAAGTTGCTGATGAGATAGGTGCAGACTGGGCGGTAGTTCATGGCGGCCAATTTTTCGTTGTAGGGCGCGAAATAACTACCTTGCGCCTGGGTAAGAGAGGCGTCGGGGACGTTTTGGATCTGGTAGTGAGCGGGGACGTGCGGCACGCTTTTGCGCAAACGGGGCAGTGCTGTGAATAGCATTTTGCCGGTCACGAAGAGGAATACCGCTAGATCGACGTCGACTGGGAATCGCATGGATATGCCTCTCCGGGAGAGTTCGCTATGAGCTTAGCAACGATTTTGAGGTGAAGATGCGTTACGGAAGTGTCGGGATGACGCGTCGGGGCTTTGCTGGGAACGAGTTTTATCCGCGGGGGACTTGGGTTAGGGCTTGGAGACTCCAGAGGATGTAGGCCGCGAGTAATCCCCAGACGGAGGCGGTGACTGCGGGGCGCGCGGAGGTTTCCATCAGGTCGGCTAGGACGCCGGAGACGAATATGAGGATGAAGGGGATGGAGGCCAGCAGGAAGCCCGCGCCGGCGACGTGAGGGTGGGCCATGCCCAGTCCGGTGAACAGGAGGGCCATGAGCCCGGGTGCGGTATTGCCGAAGTAGCGGGTGCGCGACCAGAGGACATAAGTAATGACCGAGACCGGGAGCAGAAGGGTTAGGGGCGGGCAGCCGCGCAGGATCTGGAGCGCAACCTGGCGGTAGACGGCGCGCACGGTGAAGCTTTCCCAGGTCGCTCCCCAGAAGGAGGCGTGCCGCATGCTTCCCGAGAAGGCCTGCAGATGGAAGAAATATGTGGCGAAGAGCAGGATGAGCGCCAGGAGGGACGCGGCGATCCAGATGGTGAAGGCTGCGCCGCGACGAATGGGCGCCAGATAGAGCATGAAGCCAAGAGCCAGGGGTACTACGATGATCATGGAGAACTGGGACCCCACGGCGATGGCTAGAGAGACTCCCAGCAAAACGATGCGACGCCAGTTCCAGAGAATTACTTCGCGGGGAGCGTAGAGCGTGTGAGCTACGGCGATGGCGGTGAAGATGGCGCCGAAAGATCCCCAGGCGGCGAGGATTTCAGGCTCGGTGTGCCAGACGGCGCTGGCTTGGATCATGGAGGGAGAAAAACAGTAGAGGGTTAGGGCGAGGAATCCTCCGGTGTTGCCGCAGAGTCGGCGGGCTACGTACCAGAGGGAGGCGCCGAGGAAAACTCCGCAGGCCAGGAACGGGAGACGCGGGAGCCAGCGCCAAGTGGAGGAAGATTGGGGATCGAGCAAGGGCTGCGGCGACGCCAGCCAGGGTGGGGGCGACGCGAGCACGGGCGCGGCGGTTACGAGGAAGAGAAGTGGGGAGTGCTCGGTGTCGTAACCTTCGGATTGGGAAAACTCGAGGGGAAGCCCCAAGGAGATGTCAGGGAAAGGCGCACCGGCGATGCGGCCGCCGTGAAGTTGAAGCCATCCTGCGGCGATGCGGACGTCCTCGGGGACGGCGGGCGCTGTGGATGCAATCGACTCGGAATGGACCAGCCAGGATGCCTGCGCCAGGAAAGCCAGGAGCAGGAGACCGGCTAGAAACTGTGGGCGTCCGAAACGTTCGCGGGTGAAAAAACGGGTCATGAGGCAGGACAAGTGTTTTACCATGAGCGAGCCTGTTTGCGAGAAAACTTCTGCGATGGATGACGGGGACGAGAACGGGACACACATCTCTGGTGAGGTGAATGCTCCGGGAGCACCGGCGTCGGCGCCGGAGTTTGCGGCGGCGGTGCAGCCGTCTTATGTGTGGACGGTGTTTCTTGATGGCGACGGATTGAGGCCGGGGTGGGGGCTGGTGTTCTATTTGGCGATGTTTTATTTGCTGGAGCATGTGGTCTTCCGCTGGGCTGGGACGCTGGATCTGGGGGCAGATGGGCTGTGGTCGATGATGCTGGAGGAGTTTGGAGTGCTCTTGGCGGCAACGGTTCCGGCATTGGTGCTGGCGAGAGTTGAGAATCGGCCGTGGGGAGCGTACGGGCTGCCGGAGCGGTGGGCGTTCGGGAAGTTTTTTTGGCTGGGTGGGGTGTGGGGATTCGCGAGCATTACGCTGCTGCTGGGAACGATGTATGGGCTGCGAGTGTTTGAGGTGGGGCATTTGGCGATCCATGGCATGCGCAGCGTGAAATTTGCTGCGTTCTGGGCGTTCTATTTCTTGCTGGTGGGATTGTTCGAGGATTTTCACTTTCGCGGGTATTTGCAGTTCACGCTTACCCGGGGGATTGGATTCTGGCCGGCGGCGGTTTTGCTCTCGGGGTATTTCGGGTTGAGCCATCTCTCGAATGAAGGCGAGCGCTGGACCGGCTTGCTGGCGGCAGCGGTGATTGGATTCTTCTTTTGTTTGACGTTGCGGCGCACGGGCAGCTTGTGGTTTGCGGTGGGATTTCACGCGGCGTGGGATTGGGGAGAAACATTTGTTTATTCGGTACCCGACAGTGGGACGGTGTTTCCGGGGCATCTACTGAAGACGTCGTTCCATGGGCCGGCTTGGCTTACGGGTGGGGTGGTTGGGCCGGAGGGTAGCTTGCTTTGCTTCTTGGTGATCGGGGCGGCTTGGGTGCTGTTTGCGACGATATATCGGGACGTTCGGTATGGAGTCGGCGAAGAAAAATCTTTAACACAGAGGGCGCGGGGGATGACAGGGTAGAGCTTCGGAAAGGAAAGCGAACTCTTTATGAGCGTGAAACCTCTCTTCATAATTGCTTTGACGCTCGCTTTTGGAGGGGCCGTATTCGGTCAGACAGAGAGTCGGCCACGGGTTCGTGATCTGGGGGTGCGGGTAGGGGTGCTGCCTCCGGGTCCGCTGAATGCCATCACCGATGTTGCAGGGGTGAAGGTTGGACAGACTACACTGATTCGCGGAGACAACATTCGCACTGGGGTTACGGCGATAGTGCCGCATGGAGGCAATCTTTATAAGGAGAGGGTTCCGGGAGCGATTTTTCTGGGGAATGCTTATGGGAAACTGGCAGGGTCGACCCAGGTAAACGAAATGGGCGAAATCGAGACGCCGATTTTGCTGACCGCCACGGACTCGGTGCCCAGGGTGGCGGATGCTGTTGTCACTTACACGTTTAACCTCAAGGGAAATGAAAATGTACTGTCGGTGAATCCGCTGGTGGGCGAGACGAACGATGGCTGGCTGAGCGATATTCGTTCCCGGCCCATTACTTCCGAGGATGTGTTTGCCGCAATTAACAATGCGACGGGAGGTCCCGTAGAAGAAGGTGTAGTGGGCGCGGGGACTGGCACTGTTGCTTTTGGGTTCAAGGGAGGAATTGGAACTTCATCGCGGCACCTTCCGGAGTCGCTTGGCGGCTACACGGTGGGAGTGCTGGTGCAGACAAATTTTGGCGGGAACCTGATCGTGGCAGGCGTGCCGATCGGCAATGAGCTGGGACAGTTTTATCCGAAGATTTCCTCGGATAGAAACAAAGCTCCAGGCAGCGGGGCGCGGCCGGAAGCGGTCGATGGCTCGTGCATGATTGTGGTGGCGACCGATGCTCCACTCGATCACCGCAACCTGAGCCGACTAGCAGCGCGAGCGATGATGGGGCTGGCGCGGACGGGATCAAGTGAGAGCAATGGGAGCGGGGATTACGTCATCGCCTTTTCGAGCTCTCCCGATGTGCGCATCGATGCTGGTGAGCCGCTATATCGGCCGAAGGAGTTGTTGAGTAATGAAAGTATGTCTCCTTTGTTCGAAGCTGTGATCGAGGCAACGGAAGAGGCAATTTACAATTCGATGTTCAAGGCGCATGACATAACGGGCAACGGACACACGGTTAAGGCTTTGCCTCTGAAGGAAACTGTCGATCTTCTCAAGAAACACAACGTCATTGTGGCGAAGTAAGCGGCTGAGCGTTGGGCAGCTCGCTTGGCTCGGGGCAGGCTTGCAAAGGCGCCCGTCCCCACATGGTTTCCTTATTTGGAAACTCTTCCTGAGAAATTTGGTAAATTGCTTTCTCCTAATCTTCGCCTGAGCCTATACTTCTTTTCATGAGCCCGGAAACGGATCTGCTTACGCTGTTGCGAAGGTATTGGGGGTACAGCACGTTTCGTCCGCTGCAGGAGCGGATTGTGCGCAGCCTGCTGGCCGGGCACGATGCTTGCGTAGTGATGCCGACGGGCGGGGGCAAGTCTTTGTGCTATCAGTTGCCGGCGGTGGTGTCGGGAGGCACGGCGGTGGTGATTTCTCCGCTGATCGCGCTGATGCAGGACCAGGCGGCGCAGCTGGCACAGATGGGGATTCCGGCGGCGGTGCTGAACAGCACTATGAGTGAGGCAGAGCAGGCGAAGGTGATGAGCCGGGCGCGGGAGGGGGCTTTCCGGCTGCTTTATGTTTCTCCTGAGCGGGTCGCGCGCGGCGATACGATGGGATGGTTGCAGCAGGTCCCGATTACTTTTTTCGCGATTGATGAAGCGCACTGCATCTCCGAGTGGGGGCATGAGTTTCGTCCGGAATACCGGCAGTTGAACAAGCTGCGCACCAAGTTTCCAGATTGCCCCATAGCGGCGTTTACGGCGAGCGCTACGCGGCACGTGCGGCATGACATTCTGGCGCAACTGCAGTTGCGCGATCCCGACAAATACATTGCCAGCTTCTACCGGCCGAACCTGCGCTACCTGGTGCGGGAATGTGAAGGGCTGGAGCAGATGGAATTGCTGGTTAAGGCTTTGCGCTGTTACTCCGGCAGCAACGTGATTGTTTATTCTCCGACGATTAATCGAGTCGAGGAGACCGTGGACTTTCTTGGCGATCACGACATTGCTGCCGTGGGGTATCACGGCAAGATGGGAAGCGAGGACCGGAGGCGGAATCAGGAACGGTGGATGTCGGACGAAGTGCGGGTGCTGGTGGGGACGATTGCTTTTGGGTTGGGCATCAACAAGGCGGCAGTGCGGGCCGTGATTCATCTGTCGCTCCCGAAGTCGATTGAGCAGTACTACCAGGAAGCGGGACGGGCGGGGCGCGACGGCGAGAGTGCGGACTGCGTTTTACTGTGGCAGAAAAAGGATGCGGGGCTGCTGGGATTTTTTGCCAATCAGATTACGGATGCGGCGGAGCGGGAACGGGCTTGGGAGCGGTACCGGATAATCCGGGAGTTTGTGGAGTCGAAGCGCTGCCGGCATCGGCAGATTTGCGGGCACTTTGGCGAGGTCGCGAAGTGGAAGAGTTGTGGGGCTTGCGATGTGTGCGGGAGTGTGACGGAGTGGATGACGACGGCGGCGCCGCGGGGCGTGAGTTTTGCGGGGAAGGAATCGCGGCTTGAGGTTCCGGCGGGAGGTTCTGCTGTCGATGTCGAGCTGCGGGAATATTTGCGGGAATGGCGGCGGATTACGGCAAAGGAGCAGAGCGTGCCGGCGTTTGTGGTGCTGCACGATACAACGCTGGACGAGATTTGCCGGCGGCGGCCTTCGTCGACTGCCGATCTGCTGAGCATCACTGGAATCGGCGAGCGTAAAGCTGAGGTCTACGGGCACGGAATTCTGGCTGCGCTTGAGCGCTATCGCGATGGGGCTCGGGCCTCGGCGGGTCTTTCTTCCGAAAAGAAGACCGCGCCTGCGCTGGAGACGATGCGTCTGCTGGTTGCGGGCAACAGCTTCGAGGAAATTGCAAAAATCCGCGGACGGCAAGTGGCGACCGTCGTGAATGCGGTTGCTAATCTGGTGGAAAGAGGAGATCTGGAGTTTCAGCCGGCTTGGATTGATCGGAATAAGCAGGCTGTGATTGAGGCGGCTTGCGGGAAACTTGGCATCAACGGATTGAAGCCTTTGAAGGACTCTTTGCCTCCGGAGATTACGTACGATGAGATCCGGCTGGTGGTGGCTCGGGTGCGGCGCGAGCAGCGGGTCAGTAAAGTGGATGTTCCGGCGTAGTGGGACCGAGGCGCCACGTCAGGGCTAAAGCCCGTACTCGCGGCTCGTCAATCGCCGCGCTGAAGCGTTGCGCCACCCGAAATCGCTCTTTCGGTGCGTCTAGGACGTGAGAACCTGCTTTACGGCTTCCTGGCCGGAGCGGATGCAATCGGGCACGCCGATGCCGCGGTAGCCGTTGCCGGCGAGGGCTAGTTTCGGGAGCTTCTGGCGGAGGCGCTCGATGCGGTTGAGGCGTTCGAGGTGGCCTACGCCGTACTGGGCCATGGCGGACTTCCATTTGTAGACGCGGGCAAACAGAGGTTCTGCGCGGAGGCCGAGGATCTGCTGCAATTCGTCGCGGACTACGGCGATGATGGCGTCGTCGGATTGCTGCCAGATGTTTTCGGCGTTTGATCCGGCGAAGAAGCAGCGCAGCAGGGCGCGGTCTTCGGGAGCGCGGTGAGGAAACTTGTTGTGGACGAAGGTTGCAGCCAGCAGGCGCTTGCCTTCGCTGCGCGGGACGAGGAAGCCGAAGCCGGGTGGCAGTGACTGGCGGACTTCTCGATCGTAGGCGAGACCGACGGTGATGGAAGAGCTGTAGGCGATGGCAGCGAGCTCGGCGGAGAGCTCCGGGCTGCTGACAGACAGGAGCTTCG
This sequence comes from Candidatus Sulfotelmatobacter sp., assembly GCA_049512915.1. GTDB lineage: Bacteria > Acidobacteriota > Terriglobia > Terriglobales > Acidobacteriaceae > Sulfotelmatobacter. The sequence continues at coordinate 86,393 of JBEKWP010000001.1, read as the reverse complement.
CGGCGGCATGAGAAGGTACGGCTAGAATTGCGCCGTCGAAATTGTCGGATTTCAGACCGGCCGAGACAGTCCAGCCTCCGGCTTCGGGGTGAATTGCCTGCACGGAGTGGTTGGTGACGAGGGAGGACGGGTTCAGGCGTGGGACGAGGGTTTCGACGAGTTGTTGCATGCCGTTCTTGAGAGAAGTGAAAAGTGGAGCGGCAGTTTTGTTGACCGTGCGCGGCATTTTGTTTCTTGCTGCCAGCATGGCGCGCCCAAGACTGCCGTGAGTGCGCTCCATTTCGGCGAAGCGGGGGAGGACGGCGCGTACGCTGAGGCTGGCGGCATCGCCGCCGTAGACGCCGGAGAGGAGCGGGTCGGCAAGGCGGTCAACCATTTCCGCGCCGTAGTGGCGTTCAACCAGTGACGCGACGCTTTCGTCGGCTGCGGCGGCGCGCGGGGGAAGAAGTAGCTCCTGTGCCATGCGGAGCTTCGTCGTCCAGGAGAAAAGCGGGGAGAGTCCGGTGGGCAGGATTTTGGTCGGGACCATGAACATCAGGCCCTCGGGCATGGGGATGAGTTGTCCGCGGACGAGAATATAGGTTTTGCGATCGGCGTCGTTGGAGCCGATTAGCTGATCGCCGATGCCGAGGGTACGGCAGAGATCGGCGGCCCATGGCTTTTCGGTGATGAAGGAGTCGGGTCCGGCTTCGACGATGCAGCCGTCAATGTGCTCCGTGCGGAGGACGCCGCCGAGGTTAGGGGAGGATTCGTAAAGAGTGTATTCGAGTGCGCCGGCGCGGCGGTGGTCTTCGAGAGTGAAAGCGGCGGCGAGTCCCGAGATGCCGCCGCCGATGATGGCGATACGAATCATGGATGCGGGCTTCGGGTGGAGCCTGTCCTGAGCGAAGTCGAAGGGTCTTTCGGGTTTCGGCTCTGCGAATTTGCGGCCGAATGCTCTTGAATCAGACGGGCCAGGTTCGTCACGTTTTCTACCGGAGTTTCCGGGAGGATGCCGTGGCCTAGATTAAAGATGTGGCCGGGGCGTCCGGCGGCAAGTCGAAGAATGTGTTCGGCACGGGACTTCAGTTCTTTCCAGTCGGCGAAGAGCAGGACGGGATCCAGATTACCCTGCACGGCGCAGCGATGTTCGAGATCGCTCCAGCCCTGGTCGAGTGGAATGCGCCAATCAAGACCGATAACTTCGGCGCCGGTTTGATTCATCGCGGGGAGCAGGGTCGCGCTATCGGTGCCAAAATAAATTACTGGCGCGCCGGTCTTTTGCAGCCGCTTGACCAAGGTTGTTACCTGGGGCAGGACGTAGCGGCGATAGTCTTCCGCGCTTAGACAGCCGACCCAGCTGTCGAAAATCTGGATGACATCGGCGCCGGCACGCACCTGGGAAGCGGAGTACTCGGCGGTGACATCTACCAGCTTGCGCATCAACGCATCCCAGTCGGCCGGGGCGTTGTACATCATTTTCTTGGTGTGGAGGTAGTGACGGGAGCCGCCGCCTTCAATCATGTAGCTGGCCAGGGTGAAGGGCGCTCCGCAGAAACCGATGACGGGAAGCTTTTCGGCGAAATGTTTTGCGACCAGGGTGACGGCCTCGGAGACATAGTCGAGATCGGCGGAGCGGTCGGTGCGGAGTTGCGCGACGTCTTCAGTACTGCGGATCGGCTTCTCGATTACTGGACCTTCTCCGGCGGAAAAATGAAACGGCAGGCCCATGACTTCGAGTGGAAGCAGGAGGTCGGCGAAGATGATCGCGGCGTCGACCTGGAGGATCTCAGCGGCGGTGATGGTGACTTCGGCAGCGAGTGCTGGCTTCTTGCAGATTTCAAGCAGGGAATGCTGCTTGCGAACGGCGCGATACTCGGGCATGTAACGCCCGGCCTGGCGCATGAACCAGACGGGAGTGCGCTCGACCGGCTGGGACTTGCAGGCGCGAACGAAGAGAGAATTGGGCGCAGACATGATTGGATAAGACAGACCGATAACTCTAGCATTTTTGCGTGGGAAGCGCGCGCTGCGACTTGGCAGTTTGTGCGAGACTAACAATGACTAAATCGCGGGTAGCGGCTTTCAGCGGCGTGAGACATTCAGGACGGGGAAAGGTATGAGCGGAACAGCAATCTTGAAAGAGAAGGTGGAACTGGCCGTTTCAGATGGAACGCGGATGGCAGCTTATGTGGCGCGTCCCGAGGGTGGGCCGCATCCCGGGCTGCTCTTGTTCCAGGAGGCATTTGGAGTTAACCATCACATTCGCAGCATAAGCGACCGATTTGCCGCGGAGGGATACGTGGTGATTGCGCCAGAGCTATTTCATCGCACGGCGCCGCCGGGCTTTGAGGGCAGCTATACGGACTTTCCTTCTTTGAAGGCGCACTACGAGGCAGTGACAACGGAGACTGCGGAAGCGGATCTACGATCCGCATATGAGTGGCTGAGTTCGAATACGAAAGTAAAAGCCAGCCAGATTTCGAGTGTGGGGTTCTGCATGGGTGGGCGGGTTTCCTTTCTGGCCAACAGCGTAGTTTCGTTGCGCAGCGCGGTTTCGTTCTATGGAGGAGGAATCGCTCCGGGATTGCTGGATCGAGCAGCCAAGCTGCGGGCACCATCGTTGCTCATCTGGGGCGGATTGGACAAGCGCATCACAGCGGAGTACCGGAAGGCCGTGACCGATGCTTTGAGTGCACAGCAGAAGGTCTATGTGAATGTCGAGTTCTCCCGTGCCGACCATGGATTCTTCTGTGACGAGCGGGCGGCGTATGAGCCGCACTCGGCGCGGCAGGCGTGGGCTTTGACTCTGGAGTTTTTGCGCTCGTGAAGAAACTCGGTTTGGTTTTCGCGACCGCTTTGACTCTGTTGTTGACGGGAGCGCTCTTGCAGATGCCGGGTTCAGTCCCTGCCAGGGACGAGAAAACTCCGCCGCCTACTTTTTATAAGGAGGTACTTCCGATACTCCAGGACAAATGCCAGAGTTGCCACCGGAGCGGGGAATCTGCGCCGATGGCGCTGGTGACCTATGAGCAAACAAGGCCGTGGGCATCGAAGATTGCGGCTGCGGTGGAGATGCGGATGATGCCGCCCTGGTTTGCTGATCCCCGGTACGGACATTTTGCCAATGATCCGTCGTTGACGGAGGAGGAGATCGCGACGATTGCAGCGTGGGCGAAGGCTGGAGCACCGGCGGGGGACTCGCACGATGCGCCTTCGCCTCGGACCTTGAGTCAAGGGTGGAATATTCCGCAGCCGGATTTGGTGGTGAAAATGCCGAAGGCCGTGCAGATTCCGGCGAGCGGCGAGGTGGAATATACGTACGAGATTGCGCCTACACATTTTACCGAGGACAAATGGGTGCAGATGGTGGAGGTGCGCCCTTCGAGTGCGGCGCACGTGCATCATGGGGTGGTGTACATCCGGCCTCCGGATTCGGCGTGGCTACGGCATGCGCCGGTGGGCGAGCCGTTCACGGGTTCGATGCTGATGGACCCGCTGGAACGGCGGCAGGCACACGAGACTACAAGCGATCTGTTGTTGGTGTATGCGCCGGGGAGTGCGCCCGACCGGTGGGCTGCCGGCATGGCGAAGTTCGTTCCGGCAGGGTCGGATCTGGTGTTTCAGATGCACTACACGACGAACGGCGAGGCAGCGAGCGATGAGACCAGCGTTGGGTTGGTGTTCGCGAAGAGTCCGCCGAAGCAGCGGGTGATCACACTGCAGTTGAATAACCACGCGCTGCTGATTCCGCCCGGAGCAGACGATTTTCGCGTGGAAGTGGAAGGGACGCTCCCAAACGATGCAACCTTGCTCAGTTTTTTCCCGCACATGCATCTGCGCGGGAAGCGATTTGAATACGACATTGTGCACGACGACGGAAGCGTTGAGACGCTGCTGCGCGTGAATTATCACTTTCACTGGCAGCTGAGTTACAAACTGGCGGAACCGCGGCAGTTGAAAGCGGGAACAAAGTTGCGGGCCGTGGCATGGTATGACAATTCGAAGAACAATCCGCACAATCCCGATCCGGAGAAGATGGTGACCTGGGGCGACCAGACGTCGCAGGAAATGATGGTGGGATTTTTTGATGTGGCGGTGCCGGCGGGAATGGACAAGTGGCGGTATTTTATTCGGGGCAGTGAGGCCGGGGTAAGGCAGCAGTGATTGGCTTGCTGCGCTCGCCGGGGCCATTCGGCTTCGCTCAGGGCAGGCTCGCGAATGCGCCCGTCCCACCTGAGCCTCGTCCCTCCATGTCCCGAGCTGTGCGCTAGTTGCTGACTGGGCTGGTATTTGTAAGACTGTGTTGGGCTCATCGACTTGATGGCGAATCCGGTTTCTCCTACATCAGTGGAAAACCAGCGTGGGCACGGGTCCAGAGGGGCTTACTGGGCGCTGGCGGTGGTGTTTCTCGCGGTTTATGTTGGGTCGATGTTTACCCCGGGGCTGCTGGATGACGCCGACAGCACACACGCGGAAGCGGCACGCGAGATGGTCGTGTCAGGTGACTACGTCACACTGCACATCAATGGCGTCCGGTATCTGGAGAAACCGCCGCTGCCGTATTGGCTGGTGGCAATCTGCTACAAGTTCTTGGGAGTGAGCGAATTCAGTACGCGGCTTCCGATGGTGTTGTCGGTGATGCTGCTGGGAGTGCTGGCGTTTTGCTGGGGGCGTCGCGCGTTCGGGGAGCGGACCGGGATTTATGCAGGATTGTTCGTCTTCACCTGCGCGGGCGTGTACCTGTTCACGCGGGTTCTCATCCCAGATGTGCTGCTCAGCCTGCTCATCGCGGCGGCTACGTATTTTTTCCTGACGGCGCTGGAGCCGAATGCTGCACCCTGGCGATGGTACGCCGGATACGCGATGATGGCGTTGGGCGTACTGACCAAGGGACTGATTGCACTGGTATTTCCCTGCGGGACGGCATTTTTCTTTCTGCTGGTTACGGGAGAATGGCGGCGTTGGCGCGAGTTCCGGTTGATCTCAGGGCTGGCGTTATTTCTGGCAATCGCAGTGCCGTGGCATATTCTGGCGGGGTTGCGGAATCCAGGTTCGGCAGACCATCACGGTTTCTTCTGGTTTTATTTCGTAAACGAACACTTCCTGAGATTCCTGGGCAAGCGGTATCCGCGGGATTACAGCAAACTTCCCGCAATGCTGTACTGGACGCTGCACCTGGTGTGGTTGTTCCCATGGAGTCTCTGCCTGCCGGCGGCGTTGACCACTGCTGTGGGGGCGTGGCGGAGCTGGCGCGGGAGTTCAGAGACACTCCAGGGTGGAGAGCGGCGCCCCACCGATTTTGCATTGCGGACTCGGATGCTGTGCTGGATTTGGGCGGGAGTCGTGCTGATTTTTTTTGCCCTGTCGACCAACCAGGAGTACTACACCTTTCCTGCGTATTTGCCACTTTTGTTGTTGCTGGCGGACGGCGTGGCACAGTGCGAGCAGACGGAGTGTGCGCGAGGAGTGCGTTCGGGTTGGCTGATGACCTCCGCTGGCTTGCTGGCGGCGATTGGAGTTGCAGCCAGCGTCGCATTATTGATCGGACTGTGGAAGTCGCGGAACCTGCCGTTTGAGGCGGACATCGGAAATGTGCTGGGCAAGCAGGATCTGAGCGCGTACCAGCTTTCGATGTCGCACATTCTCGATTTGAGCTATGCGTCGTTTGCCGCGCTGCGGCTTCCGGCGGCACTGGCCGCGGTCGTGCTGCTCGTGGCTCCGTTCACGTCATTCATTCTGCGCGTGTACCGGCGGCATTATTCTGCGACCTGGGTTCTCGGAGCAGGACTGGCGGTCTTCCTGGTGGCGGCGCATATCGCTCTCGGGCGGTTTGGTCCGTATCTTTCTTCGAAGCAGTTGGCGCAGGAAATCGAGGCGCGTGTGCGGCCAGAAGATAAGGTGCTGATTTACGGCGATCAGGCATTTGGGTCCTCGTTGCTCTTTTATCTGCGACGGCCGATTGATCTGGTGGAGGGACGTACGACTTCGATGTGGTTCGGTTCGACCTTTGCGGATGCGCCGAAGATCTATTTGAGCGATGCGGATTTGCAGCGCGACTGGGCGGGGAGCGGACGACTGTTCCTGTTCGTGCCTCCGCACGAAAAGGCGAGAGTCGATAAACTTTTGCCCGCGAAGTTTGTCGTCGCGGAGCTTTCCGGTAAATATGTGTACAGTAACCAACCGTAAAGAATGCTTGTTTTCAACATTTCTAATGAGGCTAAAATTGACGAAGAAAAAACTACTGTTGGCTTCGGGCACGGTCGCTTTGCTTATGCTCGGTGGAATCGTGATCGGCGGCGCGAAGGCGCAGTCGGGTGCGGCTACGGTTGCCAGTGCTGCCGGACCGAAAAAAGCCGAGGAGCAGTTCAAGAACATTCAGGCGCTCAAGGGAATTCCGGCGGATCAAGTATTCCCGGCGATGCAGTTCATCACGGCGTCACTAGGAGTGGAGTGCCAGTTTTGCCATGTGGAGGGCGCGTTTGAGAAGGACGACAAGAAGACGAAGCAGACCGCGCGGAAAATGATAGAGATGATGTTCGCCATTAATAAGGATAACTTCGAGGGACATCGCGAGGTGACTTGCTATTCCTGCCACCGGGGCAGCCCCACTCCGGTCGCGACGCCGCTGGTGATGGCGGAAGCGCCGATGGGCATGGGCGAAGCAAAGAAGGCGGAGGAAACGAACAGCCAAGGGGCGGGAAAGGAAGCGGGCGGTCCGCCGGCTGATCAACTGCTCGACAAGTATCTGCAAGCTGTTGGGGGCGCCGCTGCTGTTCAGAAAATTACGAGCCGGGTGATGAAGGGGACGATCACTTTCGGAGACAGGAATGTTCCGATCGACATTTTCTCGAAGGATCCAGACAAACGGGTGTCGTTCGCGCACACGCCGGACGGAGACAGCGTAACTGCTTTCGACGGGCACGAGGGCTGGTTGGGGATTCCAGGGCATGCCGTGCGTGAAATGCGCGGGCCCGATATCGATGGCGCGTCGATGGACGCGGATCTTCACTTTGCGGCGCACTTGAAAGAGATGTTTAGCGAAGTGCAAGCGTCAGGCGCGGAGAAGATAGGTGAGCGCGATGCCTACCTGGTAGTTGGGCAGCGCGATGGTAAAACGCCGCTGCGGCTGTATTTTGACGAGCAGTCGGGGCTGCTGGTGCGGCTGGTTCGCTACGGGGAGACGCCGCTGGGGCTCTTGCCTACGCAGATCGATTATGCGGATTACCGGGATGCGGGCGGGGTGAAAATTCCATTCCGCTGGACGCTGGCGCGGCCGGGCGGCCGGTTCACGATTCAGCTCAACGAAGTGAAGGAGAACGTTCCAGTGGATGATACGAAGTTCGCCAGGCCCCCAGCGGCTCCGGAAGCGGAGGGCCCGGGGAAGTGAGATAAAGAAGTGAGATAAGGAAGCGAGCCAAACGCGCCTTTCGGTCGCTAGCGCTCTCTCAGGGCAGGCTCCGTGGATTCGCGCGGCTCGTCCGGATTCCCTTGCTGCGAAAAAAACGCGCGCTCGGGATGACAGCTGTTTTTGCATAACAAATCCTGATAGGAAGGATAAATAGTTTCGATTTCCGTGAAGCGGCGGCAGACGATAGAGTGAGCGCGTGCCGGTTTGTGTTCGGCTGCCTGGCGTAGGCAAAGGCACTCTTCGCGGGGAAACGACTGTTTAGAACAAAATCATGACCAAGGTTGAGGCAGTCATCCAAAACTCCAAACTGGAGGCGGTGAAGAGCGCACTGCAGGAGATTGGCGTCGAGGGTATGACGGTGATTGAGGTGCGAGGGCACGGGCGGCAGAAGGGGCACACAGAGGTCTACCGCGGCCGCGAGTACAGCGTGGACTTGATCCCCAAGACAAAGCTGGAAGTGGTGCTGGCAGACACGATGGTGGAGAAGGCGGTGCAGGCCATATTAATGGCAGCGCGGACGGGGAAGATCGGTGACGGGAAAATATTCCTGACGCGTGTGGATGATGCGATCCGCATTCGTAATGAGGAGCGGGGTGAGGGAGCTTTGTAGGACGTAACTAGCGCAAGGATCGCGACCCAGACTGGGGAAGAGAGAACATTCTACCGGACTCGACCGGACGGCATCATCAGCAGCATGGTCATGACGGCAGCGTCTTCACTGATCAGTGAACTGCGAGGTTCTCTCGTCGAGGAGTCGGCGCGAATCGCGCGGGACTTCGCGACAGCCGGAGACGGGCGTGCCGCGGTCGCGCTGCGGACACGGCTGGTTGAAGACATTCTCAAGCGGCTGTGGCAGGACCTGGTGTCAGCCGACCTGACTGGCCCGCGGGACTTCACGCTGGTCGCGACCGGAGGATTCGGGCGAGGCTGGCTGTTTCCTTTTTCTGACGTCGATCTTCTTTTCTTGTATGCCGACCGCCGGGGTGAGGAAGCCCACAAAGAGCAGATCCGGCGGTTCTCGCAGGAGTTGTGGGACCTTAAGCTCAAGTTGAGCCCGGCATCGCGGACGCTGGCGGAGTGCGATCGCTTCGATCCGAACAATACCGAATTCACTATTTCTCTTCTGGATTGCCGTTACCTGGGCGGCGACCGCGAGCTGTTCGTGCGGCTTCACGACAAAGTAATCCCCAAGCTCGTGATGCGGGAAGCAAAGCCATTGCTCCAAGGGCTGGCCGAAGTCACGCGAGAGCGGCATGGAAAATTCGGGCAGACCGTGTTTCATCTGGAGCCAAACTTGAAAGAGACACCTGGCGGCTTGCGGGATTACAACGTGGCCTGCTGGCTGGCGTTGATCTCTGCCATGGGCAAACTGGGCGACTGGCCGCACGCGAGCTCGCTGCGGGCACCGGTGAGGAAGCAGCTGGATGAGGCGCTGGAATTCCTGATGGCGACGCGGTGTTTTCTGCATTTCCGCCACGGGCGTGACGATAACTCGCTCAGCTGGGAGGCGCAGGACGAAGCTGCGGCACGGAAGATTGGGGCTTCGGATGCAGCGGAACTTACTGCTGCAGATTGGATGCGGATTTACTTCGGGCATGCCCGTGCGGTGCAGCGCACGGTGATGCAGTTGCAGGAGGAAATTCCGGAGGCGTGGTCTTCGCTGCGACGGCAATTTCAGGGCTGGCGGTCGCGGCCGGCGAGCGCTGACTTTTCCGTGGTAGATGGACTGATTTTTCTGCAGCAGTCGTCTTCGCTGCGCGATCCCGAAATGCTGCTGCGGCTGTTTCATTTTATGGCGCATCACGGGTTGAGATTGAGTGCGACGACGGAGCACAGGATCGAGCAGGAGCTGCCGGCACTGGCGGTGGCGCCACCGCGAGGGGCGGAGCTCTGGCTCTATTTGCAGGAAACGCTTCTGCAGCCCCACGCTGCAGAGGCGTTGCGGGCCATGCATTCGCTGCGCTTGCTCACCTTGCTATTGCCGGAACTGAAGCCCATTGATTCGCTGGTGGTGCGGGATTTTTATCATCGCTTCACCGTGGACGAGCACTCGATTCTTGCCATTGAGAGTCTGCACCGGTTGAAGGAATCGAGATCCGAGTGGGACCGGCGATATGCGGAGTTGCTGGGAGAACTCGAAGATCCGGAATTGCTTTATCTCGCGCTGTTATTGCACGACACAGGGAAAGGTATGCCCGGCGGCAATCATGTGGAGGCGAGCCTGGAGATTGCCGGCCGCTGCCTGGACCGGCTCGACGTCGATGCGGGAGAGCGAGCGGTGGTGCTGTTTCTGATCGGAAACCATCTGGAAATGTCGGCGCAGTTGCGACGGGACATTTTTAATCCGGAGACGGTGGCGGCTTTCGCGGAAAAGGTAGGCACGCCAGAGCGGCTGAAGATGCTGTGCCTGCTGACGTATGCGGATATCAAGGCGGTGAATCCGGAGGCGCTGACGCCGTGGAAGGCGGAAAACGTTTGGCAGCTCTACATTGGCGCGGCCAACTACCTGAATCGCAGCGCAGACCAGCGGGTGCACGATGCGAACGGGGAAAAACTGGCGCGGCTGCGCAGCCTGGCTCCGGTGATGAGCGCGAAGTTCAGGGAATTTGTCGAGGGATTTCCGCAGAGATACTTGCGGGTGCACTCCGCTGAAGAAGTTATGCGGCACATGGAGATGGCGGAGGAGTTTGGCCACGATCCAGTGCAGGTGGACTTGAAGCGCGGGCGGCACTGGTATGAAGTAACGCTGGTCACAAAGGATCGCGTGTCGCTGTTCGCGACTTTGACCGGAGTGCTGGCGGCGTGGGGGATGAACATCGTGAAGGCCCATGCCTTTTCAAACCAGGCGGGAACTGTAGTGGATACGCTTTACTTTACCGATCGCTTTCGCACGCTGGAATTGAACATGTCAGAGTGGGAGCGCTTCAGGCAGAGCGTTGCGGCGGTCTTGTCGGGGGCAGCGGATCTGGACAAGATGCTGCGCGATCGACAACGCAGCGAGAAGAGCGCCCGCGTGAAAGTTGTGGTAGAGACCAGGGTTGATTTTGACGATGAATGCTCGTCGACGAGCACGCTGCTGCAGGTGATCGCGCAGGACAGGCCGCGGTTGCTGCACCGCATCAGTTCCTGCCTCGCGCATCAGAAATGCAATATTGAGATTGCCTTGATCGACACCGAGGGACAAATGGCGATCGACACGTTTTACTTGACCTCGGGGGGAAAGAAGCTCACGGCAGAGATCCAGAAGAAGGTGGAGAAGGCGCTAGTGAGTGAGTTGAAGAGTCTGGAACTTGGCGGGTGATCCGAAACGTCTCTACCGGAAGCGCCTACCAATTATTGGATGAGAGATCGTCTGAGTCGTCGACTTTGCGCCAATCGCCGTCTGACTCGGCATTGTCGTTCCGCGTCTGATTGCGTTTGCGATAGCAAACGAAGATCAAGCCGATGCTCATGAAGGTCGGCGGAGCGATCAGAATCAGGATGCCACTCTTCAAAGCCTGAATCATTCGAGAGCCCGACGCCGCGGCCTGGGTATAACACAGAGCGCAGCTCTGGGCGAAGGCTGGCGCTGGAGCTAGCAGGATGATCAGTCCGACCAGCACAATGCACCCAAACGAGATTGGTTTCCAGAGCTTCATGATCGCTTTGGCTACTTTGCCCATGGTACACCGCTGGTCAGCCGGAAGCTGTCCGTCCAGCCATATTGGAGAGCGACCAACACAAAGACGGTGAAGATGCCGACAAACCACAACAATCCACGGTTCTCCGCCAAATGCATAAAGAACAACAGCGCCAAGGCAGCCTCAATCACGGCAACCGAGAGCATGCGTACAAGCATCTGGGACGCACTAATGTCTTGATACGCGATGACGAACTGTAGCCCTGCCAGGGCCAGGATGCAGACAAAGACGATCAGATCCTTCGTCATTCCACTATTCTTATGGGTTGCGGCGGTAGTCATAGAGATTCGCTCCTGCGTTTGTTCGTCTTAGTGGGCTAGATTCAAGAGATAGACCAGGGGTACGACAAACATCCAAACCAGGTCGACGAAGTGCCAATAGAGTCCCGTGATTTCGAGGTCATCGGCGTCGTAGCGTCCGCCCCGGTAGCGCAGGCCCACGGCAATGAGAGCGACCACTCCGCCGGTTACGTGCAACAGGTGCAGGCCGGTGATGCTGAAAAATAGCGAACTGAATAAAGGCGTGCCCCAGGGATTGTGGAACAGCGTTGCGCCTTCGCCGATCATGCCCATCCATTCTTTAATGTGCAGCACCGCGAACATGATTCCGCAAACCGCGGTGATCATCGTCCAGCGGAAGGCTTTGGTTTTGTCTCCCGCCTCGGCATGGCGTACTCCGATCAGCATGGTCAAGCTGCTGGTAAGAAGAATCAGCGTCATCACCAGTACGTTGGAGATGCTGTGAAAGGGTCTTGGCCAATCGGGAGTGGCGTTGCGGATGAATCCGTAGGCGACGAGACAACCGGCAAAGGTCGCGGTGTCTGCGATAATGAACAGCCACATCGCCATTTTCTTGGCCGCGACCGAGAATGTGGGTGCGGTCATAAACTCCGTCGCATCGGTTCGCGACACCTGACCGTGAATTGAAAGATCGGCTTGACTCACGTTGCCTCCTACCTTTGACTGGGTTCGAGCGTCGTCGCTCAGAGCTTCATCCAAAGCAGCAAAAGCAGATACACCCACAGCACACCCATGAAATGCCAGTAACGCGAAGTGGCGTCCAGAGTGCTCCTTCGCAGGACGGATTTATTCAGCTTGCCGATCACCCGGACCAGACCGCCAAGCCCTCCGAACACGTGGAGAGCGTGAGCTACGGTCAGCACATAGAAGAACGAGTAGCTGATGTTGGTGGCGAGCCCGAATCCCTGGGACTTCAGTTGTATCCAGGCGAAAGTTTGCCCGGCAACAAAGAGCAGCCCCAAGAGGAGCGTCACGTACAGCCAGCGCGCAGGGCTGGCAGCTTGATCCTTTACCCCGCCGCTCATGAAGCGCGCGATCCGGCGGCGCGCTACTTCCAACGTAATGCTGCTGCCGATGATCAAGAGCGTGTTCAGGTAAAGGACAGGGGGTAAAGTGATGTGCACCAAAGGCGCAGTCCCCTGACGAACAATCAAAGCGCTGGTGAAGGCGGCAAAGCTCATGGTGATGGCCGCCAAGCCTACCCAGATTCCAGTGCTCGCAGGAGGAGGGGAAGAATCCTTGACGCGGCGCAATTCGCCATCGGCGGGAACAAGATTGCGCCAGCCGTTCCCCGAGCCGTGGCTCGGCAGGCGGTCGACTTCGATTTTCGGCGGTTCGTGGACTGTGGTTGCCATACTGCTACTCTCCTGCGGGAACCCAACGCCCTGCTTGACGATTATTTTTCGTCGTCATTATTTCTATTTCTCTTCGTCGGGGCTATGAACGTTTTCTGGCGAGGTTTGCATGATGTAGTCGGTGCTTGCACCCTCGACGCTGTACTGGTAAGGATCGTGATAAACCACGGGCATCTTGTCGCCAAAGTTGTTGTGGGGCGGCGGGGTGGCTGTGCTCCATTCAAGCGACGTGCCTTCCCACGGGTTGTCGTTCGGCGCAGGTGCACCCCAGAACCGGCTATGGATCAGGTTGTAAAGGAAAATCAGCTGGGCCAACCCCGTGAACAGCGCGGCTACCGTGATGAACTTATGAACGGGGATCAGCGGGATGAGGTAATCGTCGGTAAAAGCTTGGTAGCGGCGCACGTTGCCGGCGATTCCCAGGTAGTGGAACGGCATGAAGATGCAGTAGGCACCTACGAAGCTCATCCAAAAGTGAACCTTGCCTAGAGTCTCATTCATCATGCGGCCGGTCATCTTGGGAAACCAGAAGTAAGTTCCAGCGAAGATGCCGAACATGGCCGCGACTCCCATCACCAGGTGGAAGTGGCCGACCACGAAATAGGTGGCGTGCAGCATGATGTCGATGGAAGGCTGAGCCAGGAAAAAGCCGCTCACGCCGCCGCTGATGAACATGGAAATGAACCCGAGCGCGAATAGCGAAGCCGCGTTGATCCGCAACTTGGAGCCATAAAGGCTACCCAGCCAGATCAGCACCACGATGGTGGAGGGAATGGTGATGACGAGCGTGGGAAACGAGAAAGCCAGCGAAGAGACGGGATTCATCCCGCTGACGAACATGTGATGGCCGTACACCATGTAACTGAGGACGGCGAGCGAGCCCATGGAATAAATGAGGACCCTGTGGCTGAGCATAGGCCGCCGCATGTTCGTGATGAGAACGTGGGAAACAATGCCCATGCCGGGGACGATTGCGATGTAAACCTCGGGATGGCCGAAGAACCAGAACAGGTGCTGCCAAAGCAGAGTTGATCCGCCGGAGTGCGGCAACATCTGGTCGTTAATCACCAGATTCGAGGCCACGAAGAAGCTGGTTCCGGCCACGTGATCGAGAATGAGCAGGATGCAGGCGGGCATCAGCACGGCAAACGCCGTCAAGCCCATGATCGAAGTAATGAACCATCCCCAGGTGCTGAGCGGGAGCCGCATCAGAGACATTCCTTTGCAGCGCATGTCGAGGGTGGTGGTGATGAAGTTCAACGAACCGAGCAACTGGCCAATGCAGAAAAGACCAATCGAAGTCGCCCAGAGAATGACACCCCAACCCTCTCCCGGACCGCCAGCGGGACCAATCGCGCTCAACGGAGCGTACTGCGTCCAGCCACCAAGGGTGGGCCCATCAGCGACAAAAAACGAAGCCACGATGGGCAAGAAAGCTGCGAAGGTGACCCAGAACGACATCATGTTGAAATGCGGGAAGGGCATGTCTTCCGCGCCTGTCTGGATAGGCAAAAAGAAATTGCCGAAGGCTGCGAATGGGGCCGTGGTGAGCACGAAGAACACCATGATGGTGCCGTGCATGGTCATCAGTTGGAGATAGTACTCCGGCGTCATTACGTCGCCCGGGGCGCCGTTCTTCGAGAGCAGGTGCAGCCCAGGGATCGCGAAACTGCCCCACCCCAGATGGATACGCATGAGCCAGGAAAGAAACATACCGAAGAAGGCAGCGACCAAGGCCAACGCGTAATACTGCTTGCCGATGACCTTATGATCAGTGCTGAAGACGTGCTTTCGAATGAAGCTGGTCGGGGCTCCATGACCCACTGCATGTGCGGACATGTCGTGCATTGTGCTCACCTCAAGCCAGATGTTTGGGCCACATCGTGCGCAAATTCAGCGCTACTGCAGAGCTGCCTGCTGCTTAATCCAAGCGTCGTAATCTTCCTGAGACTTTACTTCGAGATAGGCCTTCATGTTGTAATGGCCGAGGCCGCAAAGCTGGGTGCAGACGATTTCGTACTTCCCGATTTTAGTGGCCGTGAAATGAAGAGTAACGTCCAAGCCGGGAACGAAATCCTGCTGGACGCGCAATTCGGGGACGTAGAAGGAATGGCCCACATCCTTCGAATGCATGAGCAAGTGAATTTCGCGGTTCACGGGAATGGCCATCTCAGCGGTGACGATGTCGTCTTTGGAAGCCTGGTCATGCGTAGTATCGAGCCCGAAGAAATTCGCGTTGGCCTCGCTGATCTGGTCGGCGTGAATTGGGCCGAAGGTTCCGTCCGGGCCGGGGTAGCGGAAATAAAATGCGAACTGTCCCGCCTGCACCTGCACTGGGAGCGCGTCGGCTGCGGGAGGGGTGAGATAAACGCTGGCCCACGCCTTTACCCCGAACACACCCAAAGCCAGGCATTCGGTACCTACCAACAGGAAAGCGGCGATTACCAATCCCGCAGCGCCGCCGGGGAAGCGCTTAATTTTGTCGCCAGGCTTATGGTTGGAAAACTTCCAGATGAAAAAGGCCAGCAGGAACTGAGAGGCCAGGAAGGAAACACCGGCTTCCAGCATCGTATCGGCATACTGCTCGTCGATCATATGACCATGGGTGGAGATGTCGGGCGGCATCGGCCACATGTGCATCACGATGGGAATCGCCGAAGCAATTGCGATCACAACGATCGTCACCGCGAATATCTTCGCCATATCGTCCGCCTTTAGCCGGAAACCCGGCCTTCATAATCGAATCGCCGCAAGAGCTTAATTGCGGCGATTCGGTTCTTCGGTTGATGATCTGCAGGCTTCTCTGTTCTCTAGTTCCTTTACTTCGCTTTGAAAGTGAAGTTGGCGCTCGCGGAGCCCCCAGCGGCCACTGTCACCTTTTGAGCCTGGGTGTTTTGCGGCAGCGCGGGGTCGGGTTCGTGCCACGCAGTCACCGTGTAGTTCCCTGGCGGTACGTTGTTGATGGTGTAGTTGCCATTCTCGTCGGTGGTTGCGAACGGCCCTTTGACCACAGCAAAATAGCCGTGCATCCAAGGATGGATGTTGCACTGAACTGGAATGAATTCGGGAGCTTTCCAGCTCTTCTCGACCGGCGGCGCTCCCGGCGGCTGAGACTGATTCCAACCGACGTTAATCATTGGATTGGGTAGCGGGTGTATGTTGTGGGCTGTCTGATCGCTGGTGACGACTTTGAATGTCTCGCCCACATCCATGGCTAAGACGTGCGGCACATACATGCAGTTTTTTTGATCGAATACGGGGACCGCTGTCGTTACCTCGGCACTGCCGCTCCAGTCGGAGATGTAGAGGACGACATTTTCCAGTCCTGCGCCGGACCCAACCTCTACGTTTTGTAAGTGGGCGGGAGTCGGATTGGCTTTGACGCAGTACGGGTCTTTCGACATGTCGATGCCCCGCATGTGGGGAGCCGTGCCGTCGAGTTTAACCGTACCGGTAATCTTGCCTTCTCCGGCAGCGTTGACTTTCTGACCCAAGATCAATGCTGCACAGCAAACCAGAACTATCAGCGATAGTACAACCGCGAAATTGTATCGATTCCTCATAGAGCCCTCTCCTTAAGAAACCTCAGATTACGAACGAGACCCTTCCGTTGCATGCTGTCGTTCGCCTAAGACCATGGGCCGTAGGATTATTGTTGTGCCACCGGAGCGTTGGGATCAACCGGCTTCAAGCCCAGTCCCCTCGCCAGTTCTTTTTCCCGACTCTTCTGAGCCATGAACGTTCGCAGGTAGAAGACCAAGTCCCACGCCTCGTCGGGCTTGATGTTATCGGCGAACGAAGGCATGGGAGTGCCATCCAAGCCGGTCATGAAGATCCGGTAAATATCCTGATCGGTGTCGCCGCACTTCGGCCGGGACCCGTCGGTAAAGTTGAAGGGAGCGATTGGACGGCCGAGATCATCGGTAAGCGTGGAAGCGGATGGACCGTTGGCCATACCCTGCACACCGTGGCACTTCCAGCACTGGACGCGGGCGAATACATCACGCCCGGCCTTGATGCGCTCCGGGGTGACTTCCGGCTCAGGAGGAATGGTGATTGGCGTTCCCGGTTTCTCGTTCGCCCAGCGTGGAGAAAAATGCTTAACCCAAGCCACGAGGTCGGCGCGCTCCTGTTTGCTCAACGTATTCCATTGCGGCATGTTGGAGCGGTCGAAGCCGCGAGTGATGGCGTCGAAAAGATCCTGGTCGGTAGGCAAGGTTCCGGTGGGAGTGGAGCGGCACTTAAAGACGCCCAATTGGAAGTCGCGCGGCTGCTGGTACATGGGAGGCTGCATCCAGACGGCGTTCTCGCCATTTCCGTCGCCCAGCGGACCGTGACAGCCGACACAGTAACGGCGGTAAGGGAGGGCGGCGTCCTTGGCGTGGCCAGTAATAGTTCCTACATGGCTTTCCGCGCCAATGCGAGTCGCTATATCGGAAGTGGTGAGCTGCGCCGAGGACGCCGACGGAAACGCCAAAAGGGCAGCTGAGCTGAGCAAAAGCGTCCAATTCTGCAATCTTGTCCGCATGTCATCCTCTCTAGAAGTCGAAGTCAAGTCCCATCAGAATTTCGCTGGTGTTGAGGTTGGTAAGCGCTCCGGTCGTAAGATTTGCCGGGCCGGTGCCGTCCTGGTGCAGCCAGTTGTATTCGTTGTGCCAGGCTAGGCCGGCGCGGCTGGTCATGAACGGGTTGTAGCGGAAGCCGATGGTATAGGTTGAGATGTTGCCCAGGTTGGAAGGCATGGGGCCGGTGAACCCGTTGGCTCCGGTGACGGCGGCACCGTATCCCGAGCCATTGGCCTGTTGCGACATTTTCTCAAACTCATACCGGCTGATGAAGATGAGTTGCGGACTGTAGATGTAGTGACCCTCAAAGGTGGCGCCGTTCCAGCTAGGCGCCTGCGATCCGACCGGAAGAGTCGTTCCTGGCACATTGTTCGGAGGGCAGGGAGGAGCCCCACAGGTGTTGCCTCCGTTTCCGTCCGTGGCCTCTGCATTGCCATAACCCTGGCCGAACCAGGCGTTATCCGAGCCATGCTGAGTGACGATCGTGAGGCCGATGTGCGGGCCGGCATAGAACTGTCCCACGAAGCCTTCGCGGGTGAAGCTCTTGTTGCCGATTCCGGACCCTGGAATGGGAACTCCACCGCCCGAAGTCAGATAGTAAGTCGACGCTTCTCCTGCCATGGCGTAGAACCCGACCCGCTGCACGCCCAGCCTGCCGGCGTCGAAAGCCTGGCTCCCGGCAAAGAACGCGGTATAGGCGTTGGCTGTGGTACTCAGGTTCACGTTGCCATCGCTTGAGCTGACGAGGGACACGGAAATTCGCGTCCGATCATCCACGGAGTGTCCCAAATATTCGATACCGAGCTGGTTGTCGCCGATCTGCCCGAAGATGTTTCCGTCACCCTGCGGGATGAAGTGATAAGTCTGGTAAACGCCGCCGTTCCCGGTCAGGGTGAGAATGCGCTTTTCGGAAAGCAGGTTGTCGAGTTCGAATCGACCGAGCTTGAAATTGAGCCAGGGGCTGTGAGCGATGTTGTCAAAGCGCACGAAGACCTGCTCAAAGTGGAAGGCGCCGGTAGGATCGGAGGACGGAAGGAGATAGAAGGAGATGTTCTTCTCCAGGGTCCCACCGGTGTGGAAATCGAGGCCGCTTAGGTCGAAGCCTGAACTCGAAATACGCTGGACCGCGGCATTCGTACCCGTGAGGACTCCGCCCGCGTAGGTATCAACGTCTTCCTTGCCGACGCTCACGCGATGCCAGATGGGCGTGATGCGGAAGACTACCGGCCAGTAGCCGGGGTTCTGCCAGATCGGGGCATCGCGGTCGTTCATCAACTGATATCCGTTGTCTTTGAACTTTTGTCCAAAGTAGTTCAGCATCGGCCAGGACTCGTGACAGGCCGAGCAGCGCAGCCCATACTTCCGGGCAAAGGCCGGCAGGGCATGCGCGGGCTGGCTGCAGGTGAGGACTACGGATGTAAGAACCAGAGCGACAGCCGCGAACGAAGTCGCAAGCTGCAAGATGTTGCGGAGATGAAAACGACTCGAAACGTGCATGGCCGGACTCCTCGGCAAGATCAAATCAAAATCTGGTTTTCCTGAAACTAAGCTTTTCCCCAAGCGCAAGCCGCAGGTGACACCCAGCAATGAAGGCCTCGAACGGGAGGTGGCTCCCATTCAGGCCGGCAGCAGAACAGTGGACGAAAGGTTCTACCACCCTACCGGGGGTGAATCCTACTACTATCGAAAGAAAAAGTTCAAGAAGTTTTTTTGACATTTTTTTTACAACGTTAATGGAACCGTCGGTCACATCGGGATCGAACGGTCTAAGGCGGGTTGACAGCTTTACACCAAGAGTATGAGACTCTGGAAATCTGGAAACGGAGGCTGGGGTGGGTCGGTCGAGAAGTGATTGGAGCGGGTGGTTGGTTTCCCGTGGCGAGATTAGAGGTAGAAACAGCGCGAGCAACGCGGCTGGCGGCGCTAGTTGCCGCTGGACTGCGGCGGCCCGGGTGCGCGCGTCCGCGAAAACAGTCGTACTGCTACTGCTTTTCGCGGTTGCGCTTCCGCTGGCCGGCCGGGGAAAAGATAAACTGCACTACGGCGAGGGACTGGCCGTCAATATTCCCGCGCCGGAGAGCGAAGTTGAGCAGGTAGTGGCTGAGGTGGCGGATAACGGAGTGATCCGTGGAACCAAAGAATACAACAAAGACGAGTTTGTCAGCGGGGCAAAAGCGGCGACTTCGTCGCACGTATTTCCCGCCTGGACTGAGGGAGGAAAGGTTTTCTACAAAGTTCGTGAGCAGACGCTCGACCCGCGGAACTTCAAGGATAGCAGCGACTCAGGAACCCTGGTCGTGCGCTATGTGGTGCAAGCTCAAGGTCAGAAGAACACCGTGTTGCGCATCAATGCGCTTTTTAAGGAAGACTTCCGCCACATCGTGCATCAATCCGACGGCTCGGTCGAAAGCGCCGAGTACCGGGATATTCGCGAGCATATTGACGCGATCGAACTCATGCAGAGGCAGAACGTCGAGGCGTTGAACGAGCGGCGGGAAAAGTTGGAGAAGAAACAAACTTCTTCGTCGCAGGCGGAGACAGGGGCTTGGCCGGTGCCGCAATCCGAGCAACCGGCGGTGGCAGCTCCCGTTGCGAGTCACGAAGATGCCGCTCCCAGCGGAACTACGCAGGTTGCAAACGAGAGCATGCCCGATCAGAGCCAACCGGTACAAAACCAGCCCGGTCAAGATCAGCCCAGTCAAGATCAGCCCAGTCAAGATCAGCCTGGTCAGAGTCTGCCGAGTGAGAGCGGACCGGTGACGATCTCGTCCGGCCAGAGCTTGGAAGAGCATGTCAAAGATCTCCGCCGGCAGCTCGAGCGGCTGGTGAAAGACCCGGGAGCACCGCTCAAGTCCGCGCCTTTCCACACCGCTAGCACGCTGCAATCGTTACCCACTGGCACGGAAGTTCTGATACTCATTTCGACGCCCTACTGGTACGGCGTGGAAACGCACGACGGTCAACACGGATGGATCATGCGCGACGACTTGGTGCAGAAATGAAAGTGCAGAAATGAAACGTCGCGAAGCAGAATTCGGTCTGGCAGTCTCGACACTCCTATTGGCAGTGGTTTTTTTCTGTGCGCCGCGAGGCCACGCGCAAGGCAACGAATTACAGCGGGCCTTCCCCCAGTCCAAAGCCCAAGTGGAGAAGGCCGTGCAAGAAATCCAGGCCGCGACTGCCGGACGCCTTCCAGTACTCGAAGGATTCGCGACTTCGGCCGATCATCCCCTCGAGCGGTACCGACGCGGCTACTATGAGTCGAAAATTCAGGTTACGGCGGCGCCCTCCGGGGGATCTATTGTGAGGGTGAGCGTACTGGTGACGGCCTGGTATACGGACCCAGTAGCGGCGCGTTCCGGATATCAGACGCTGCCCTCAAATGGCCGGCTGGAAGCCGACCTGCTGGATCAACTGGCGGATCAGCTCGCCGCCAAGGGACAGCAAGTTGGGGCGAGTGCTCCGGGGAGCGCGGAGCCCAAGCCAGTCCCATTGCAGAAGTCTTCTCCGGCACCGACCGTTTCGGCGCAAGCTCCGCCGGTCCGGACTCCCGCGGGGCAAACTCCGGCAAGGCAACCTGCTGCGGTAGCGGCGGGGAAGACGCCAACTGCAGCGGAACCTGCCCTCTCAGCGCCGGAGCCTCGACTTCCTGACGCCAATGGCGGTTTGTCGTCATCTCTGGCACAGACTTTGGCCGAGCAAGAGAAAGCCGGTGCCGCGGGTAAGAAACCTGGCGAAGATTCCGGCCTGCGAGCGGAGGCGGAGAGTCTGGAGGAGATTCTCAAAAATCAGGCGCATCCCAGGAATCTTGTAGCGGTAAAGAAGTCGGGAACGCCGGTGGTGGAGACCGCGAGTCTGACGGCTAAGACTCTGTTCCTGGCCAGCTCGCACGATGAGTTCGAGATGCTCGACTTCAATCGGGATTGGGTCCATGTCAGGATCTCTGGACTATCGCGAGGATGGATCTGGCGTAACAGCCTGGAAATGCCCGACAGCGTTCCCGATGGTGATGCTCCAGCGAGTGCTGCATCGGGATCCGCGGCGGCGGATTTGTTTCACGTGACGCGGGAAGAAACCGCACCTTTCCCGGGAGATTGGGCCCCTCTTCGCGGCAAAAGCGTAAGAATCGTTTCCGTGGAAAAAATTGACGACAAGCAGAGCGTGGGCTCCCAGCTCAGACTCGAGTTCGCGAAGTCCGTGCTCGACAAGGATTATGCGGAACTGGCGCAGAAGCCGCAGGAACTTGCCGGGGTGGTCGTGATCTTCGATGCGGTTGACGGCGGGATGCTGGCTGCCACGTTTCCGACGCTTCAACAATGGAAGGCTGGGAAGTTATCGGACGCAGCTCTGTGGCATCAATGCTTTTTTGATCCGCCGGAAACTTTCAATGGGACCGGGGTTTCGGCGAGCCAGTAGTGGTTGTGGACAGATTCTGGATTTAGGGGCGGCGTGGGTCGATTCCCGAGTTTCGACTTGACTTTCGAAAGCCATCGGAGTACCCATACAATTCTTGAGTGTTTCGGCGGCGCGGTGGGCACTGCCCTCTTTAGAGTTTATTAGATACGAACGATTTTCCCAGTGTGACGCAAGCGGCACGACAACCACACCAGTGATTCTCCCATGAGCGCGATGACCCAACCAGTGATCTTGTTTCGCAAGCAAGCAACGTCTCTCCTGCGCGACTATGCCGAATTGATGAAGCTGCGCGTGACTACTCTGATCGTGATGACGGCGTGGTGCGGCTATTATTTCGGGGCGCAGAAAGCTGGGGCGTCTTCGCTGTCCTGGGGACTTTTGCACGCCCTGCTGGGGATTGGACTGGTCTCGAGTGGGACCGCGGCGCTCAACGAAGTGATGGAGCACAAAGTGGACGGGCAGATGCGCCGAACCGCGCAGCGTCCGCTGCCGGCGGGCCGTATGAGTCTTGCTCATGCTGTGACGGCCGGCGTGCTGGCCACTGTGGGCGGGTCAATTTATCTGGCGGTTTTCACGAATCCGCTGACCGGGCTGCTGACCTTCCTGACGTCAGTGGTGTATCTGGCGGTTTATACGCCGCTGAAGCGGGTTTCGCCCATCTGCACGTTCGTGGGCGCTTTTCCCGGAGCAATGCCTGGGGTTTTGGGTTGGACTGCGGCGCGCGGTCGGTTGGAGTGGGGCACGCTGATATTGTTTGCCATCCTTTTCGTGTGGCAGTTTCCACACTTTTTCTCTATCGCGTGGCTCTATCGCGAGGATTATGCTGCCGGCGGAATTCGCATGCTGCCAGTGGTGGAAGAAGATGGACGGTCCACGGCTCGGCGCATCGTGGCCTATTCGCTGATTTTGATCCCACTCAGCGTTTTGCCCAGCATTTTTGGGATGGCGGGAAAGATCTATCTGGTGGGTGCAGTGATTCTTGGGGTGGCACTCTTCTATTTTGGCGCCAGGCTAGCCTTTCTCAAATTGCCCATTAACGCCCCGCGATCGAAGATGCTGGCTCGTCATGTGTTGCAAGCCACAGTCATCTACCTTCCGTTGCTTTTTGTGCTGATGATGGGTAACTCGTCGCGCCCTTAAGCCTTCGAAGACGAGCGCAACGGTTTTCCAAATGGACTTGATTACTGGATGGCGCTGCCGACCTGCGAGAATACGTTGCTCGCATTCGCGCCGATCAGGCGGACGGTGCTTACCACAATGACGAGAACCACGGCCAGCATGACGGCATACTCAGCGACGTCCTGCCCGTCTTCACTGGACCAGAGTTTGAATAGAAGGTGGCGCATAATGTTCCGGTTCACACCGCCGCCGGCGCGTTGGTTAGCGGCTGTATGCTGGAAATGAAAAGATTCATTCCCCAGCCTTCCTTTTCCTGTGAAAAAGCCTGCAGGCCAACCTGGTACTCGCTTCTTCCATCCAGCAACTTGGTCCACACCACGGTGAATTCCATTTTGCGCTGGCGGTAAAAAATGGTTAGCGTGTCGAGCGCTTTCAGTTGGCGGCGAATCGACCCCAGCCGTGCCCCGCTTGCCGTGAGGTCGAGGGTGTGGGCCAGGATTTCGAATGATTTGCCGGAAGAGTCCGTGCCCCGAACTCGAACGGGAAGCACAGCCTGAATGCGATCTTGCCGACGGCGGTTGGTCTTGACGGTGGATGCTTGCATACTTGTGGCCTGAAGACAGTATGTGGCAAGCCGGAGAAGGTGGGAATAGCTCCGACGAGTGAGGCACAAAGGTAACCACCCGCGCTGCTGCACGGCTTTTGTGGCCAATTCCAGAGCGGGAAAGAGCATCAGAGTCCGGCGAAATACAAGTTCAGTGGTCACCTATCGGGGGTAGACTGAGAGGACTGCGGTTTTTCACCATCTTTTTCGCCCTCCAGGGGTCGACATGCATTGCGCGCGAGTTGGAATGCGAGTTGGGACTAGTCTCTTGCTGGGTTGGAGCCTGGCCGCTTGCTGCCAGACATCTCTACAAACAGCGGATTCGGCAAAGTCTTCGTATCCCGCGGAGAATGCTTCCCCGTCGGCCGAGCAGATAGCCCAGAAACTTCAGGAGCGGAATGCCGAGCGAGCTGCGGCGTTGAATCAGTTCAACGGAACCCGGGTCTACCGCATGCAATATCGCGGGATTCCTGGGGATCGGGATGCCGAGATGGTGGTCAACGTGACCTACCGCGCGCCCGATGTTAAAGAATTTAGCGTAGTGTCCCAGAGCGGCTCCAAGTTCGTCATCGACCATGTATTCAGGAAGTTGCTGGAGGGCGAGCAGGAAGCCGCGAATGAGGAGAACCGCAGGAATTCCGCGCTGACCGATGAGAATTACGAATTTACTTCGGCTGGATGCGAAACCACCCCCGAGGGCGCGGAGTACGTCCTCAATCTGCTGCCCAAGAGCAAGAACAAGTTTCTCTATCGCGGAAAAATCTGGATTGACGCAAAAGACTTTGCCGTCGTACGAATCGAGGGAGAACCGGCGAAGAATCCATCATGGTGGATCAAAAAGACGGAAGTGAAGCACCGATATGTCAAGGTGAATGACTTCTGGCTTCCGGCTGAGAACCATACGGAGAGCGTGATCCGGCTCGGAGGCCGCGCCATCCTTTCCATTGAATACAAAGATTACAAAATCACGAAAGCTTCGCCGTTGCCCGGCCGTGAGACCGCGCGCCAAGAATCGAAGTAAGCCAAGAATCGAAGTAAGCAAAGAATCGAAGCGGGCAAAGAATTGAAGTGACCTGAGCTGCCCGGCTTACGTCTGCGCACCACGGAAATGTATAGTGTGAATTGCTGCCATTGCGAGGAAGGGCAGCCATCCAAACCCTGCGGAAATATAAACTTTGATCGGGCTGATTCTTTATTTCGTCTTAGGGGTGGCGCTGATCGGCACATTATCCTCGGCCGTGTTCCTCGGTCTTGCTGGGCTCGGCGTAATCCGGTTTCGCGCCGACGCACGCAAGCAGGTCAGGTCCGTTCCAGACGACGCGCACTTGCCTCCGATCTCCGTCCTCAAGCCTGTGCACGGCCTGGAAGCGCGGCTGAAGGAAAACATTGAGAGCTTCTTCCGGCAGGACTATCCCGATTATGAAATCCTATTTGCGGCGGACGAACCGGACGATGCGGCCCTGGATGTGGTGCGCGAAGTTTGTGCCCGCTATCCGCACATCCGAAGCCGGGTGCTGGTAACCGGCACACCGTGGCCTAATCCGGTGGTTTACGCATTTCATTGCATGTCCGAGGCTTCGGCACACGACATTCTGGTTACCACCGACAGCGACGTAGAGGTGGACCCACGCTATCTGCGGGAAATTGTTCCGCCGTTGCTGGACCCACAAGTCGGTATGGTGACATGCGTGTATCGTGGCAAGAACGCAGCAGGATTTTTCTCGGGCCTTACGGCGATCGGCATGTCGGTGGAAATGACGGCGGGAGTGCTGGTGGCGAATCTGCTCGAAGGAATGAAGTTTGGATTGGGGCCGACGACTGTGGTTCGCAAAGATTCTCTGGCGAGCATCGGCGGTTACACTGCGCTGCGGGATTATATCGCCTATGATTTCGCGATCGGCAACTTGATGGCGAAGAATGGTTACCAGGTCGTGCTTTCGGGCCACGTTATCGATCACGTGGTGAATCAACCCTCATTTCGGCGCATGTGGCAGAACCAGCTGCGCTGGGCGCAGACGACGCGATATTCGCGCCCTAAGGGACACTTTGGAAGCGGGCTGATCTTCGCCATGCCGTATGGCCTGCTCGGATTTCTTGCGGCCGGAATTTTGGGACATTGGAGGGTAGGAGCGCTGCTGCTGGCTGTGGCCGTGCTAAACCGTCTGACCGAGGCGTGGCTGGTCGGCTGGATGGTGGTTCGGGATCCGCAGATACGGCGTGGGCCCTGGTTGTATCCGTTGCGCGATTTGCTCGGCTTCTTGGTGTGGTTCGCTAGTTATCTGAATCTGCGTTATGTTTGGCGCGACAGCCGGTTTGAGTTAAAGGGAACCCGAATCACGCTGCGACAGACTTCTTCGGATACCAGATAGACTTCCCATACGTCAGCGTTTCTCAACTATCCTGGTTTCGATTTTCTCCTGGAGGTTATTTTGCGCGTTTTGGTTACTGGTGCGGCGGGCTTCATCGGCAGTCATATGGTTGACCGCCTACTCTCCGCGGGTCACCGCGTCGTTGGGTTCGACAATATGTCGACGGGACAGATCCGGTTCCTGGAAAGTGCGCTGGCGCGTCCGGAATTCGCTCTCCATCAGGCCGACTTGCTCGACCGGAAAAGCCTGACGCAGGCGATGGAGGGCGTGGAACTGGTGGTTCATTTCGCGGCCAATGCCGATGTGCGTTTCGGTACCGAACATCCACGTAAGGATCTGGATCAGAACACGATCGCAACCTGGAACGTGCTGGAGGCGATGCGTGAGCGAAACTGCAAACGAATCGTCTTTTCTTCGACGGGATCAGTTTACGGAGAGCCAGATATTTTCCCTACGCCAGAGACGTGTCCCTTCCCCATCCAGACTTCGCTTTACGGAGCTTCCAAGCTGGCCGCGGAAGGCCTGATTCAGGCTTACTGCGAAGGCTTTGGAATGCAGGGCTACATTTTTCGCTTCGTATCGATTCTGGGAGAGCGATACTCGCACGGGCACGTGTTCGATTTTTACCAGCAACTTGCCGAACACCCGGAACATCTTCATGTGCTGGGGAACGGGCATCAGCGGAAATCGTATTTATATGTACAGGATTGCATCGACGCGATTCTTACCGCGCTCGATCGAGCGCGAGAAAAAGTCAACATCTTCAATCTTGGGACTGACGAGTACTGCGAGGTCAACGACTCCATCGGCTGGATTTGCGAGCATCTCGGCCTGCATCCGCAACTTACGTATTCGGGCGGCGAACGCGGCTGGGTTGGGGACAGTCCCTTCATCCTGCTCGACTGCTCGCGCATCCGGGCGCTGGGCTGGCGTCCGCGACTGACCATCAAGCAAGCGGTGTTGGCCACAATTAAATACGTCAGCTCGCACTGACCCGCTCACCTGGAAACCCGGAGCATGACGACGCCGTGCCCTGGGACTTCTGTGGCATAAGAATCATTGATCTGGCCAAGATCCTTGTGGTCGAGCAGATCGCGTAGCTTCGCCGAAGACGGCGCGCCAATAAGCTTTGCATCGAGCTGCATTTTGAAGGCGGCTTCGGTGCGGTTGAAGAGCCCGACCGCCTGGCTCCCGTCGGCCAGCGGCTTCACCCATATCTCCAGCGGTCCTTCCTCGCATACGCGGTGGCCTTGTACGCCTTTGCGATCCTGATCGACGGCAATTACTTCAGAGTTGGTCAGGAGTTCCCGAGTCTCGGCGTTCATGGTTCGCAGGTCGTTTCCCGCGAGCAAGGGCGCTGCGAGGATCGCCCAGAGCGCCATGTGCGTGCGATATTCGTCGCGGCTCATGCCGCCGTTGCCAACTTCCAGCATGTCGGGATCATTCCAGTGTCCGGGGCCGGCAAACTTCTCCAAACCATTTTGTGAAAATCCGATCTCCGACATGCGACTGTAATGATCGCTAATGTCGCCTGTAGTACGCCAGAGGTTTCCCGTAGCAGGGCCCCAGCGCCACGGCGCTTTTACTCCCCAGTTACAAATGCTGAATACGATTGGCCGGCCCGACTGCGCCAGCGCGTCACGAATTTTCGCATACTGTATTTCTGGTTCCAGTCCCTCGGCGTTACACCAATCAACCTTGACGTAGTCGATCCCCCATGACGCGTACGTCTTGGCGTCTTGAAGCTCATGCTCAAAACTACCGGGGCGCTTCTCGCAGGTCAGGCGGCCGGCGTCGGTATAGATGCCAAGCTTCAATCCCTTGCCATGGACGTAGTCGGCCAGATTCTTGATGCCGTTGGGAAAGCGCTGGGGATCGGCGACAATCGTTCCATCCGCCTGACGGTTTACCTGCCAGCAGTCGTCAATGTTGACGTATTGATAGCCAGCGGCCTGCATCCCGCTGCTGACCATGGCGTCCGCGATCTCTCGAATAAGCTTTTCACTCACGTTACAGCCAAACTTGTTCCAACTGTTCCAACCCATCACCGGAGTCGGAGCGAGCGATGCTTGCGACAGGCCGCCAATCACCTGAGCGGCGGATAAGCCGCACATGAACAAGGTCAGAAACAGGGCCAACTTCAAGGGTGGAAGACTGCAGCGGCTTATCATGTGTACCTCCAATCCCGATATTCTCACGCGCATTGTACAACTCGCCCGCGGTTACCGACTAAGCGCTTGTCAGTTCATTTTGTTAGAGTGAGTTTGCCATGCATCGCGGTAATCCAAAGATCGACAATCAGGTTCAAGGGTTGACAGAAAGATTTACCCAGCTTTTTGAGGCGGCGCCGCGCATCTTTCAGGCGCCGGGCAGGGTGAATCTCATCGGCGAGCACACCGACTACAACGATGGCTTTGTTATGCCGGCGGCGATCGGTTATTGCACGCGGGTAGCCATTGCCCCGCGCCATGACCACAAGCTGGTAGTTCGCTCGGAGAATTTTGCCGAACAGCTTGAGTTCAACCTGGACGAACTGCCGGAAAAAGGCTCCGGGCATTGGAGGGACTATGTAATTGGAGTGGCGAAAACCCTGTCATACTCAGGCAGCATGCTGATCGGCGCCAACTTGCTGATCGAGGGCGACGTACCGCAGGGCGCAGGGTTAAGCTCATCTGCTTCGCTTGAAGTCGCGGTCGGCTACGCGCTCTTAGATGTGGCAGGCGACGCGATCGACCTGGCGAAACTGGCCTTGCTGTGCCAAAAGGCCGAGAACGACTTTGTAGGCGCGCGCTGCGGAATCATGGACCAGTTTATTTCCAGCCACGGGCAGGATGGCCGCGCGCTATTGCTGGACTGCCGCTCACTCGAACACCGGCTGCTTCCACTCGGCGACGAGGCGCGTCTCGTGATTTGCAACACGATGGTTCGCCACAGCATATCGGGCGGGGAATACAACCGGCGGCGCGCTGAATGTGAAGCCGGTGTGCGATGTCTTGCAAAGCATCTGCCGGGCGTCCGCGCCTTGAGAGACGTCACCCTAAGCGATCTTGCGACCTACGGCGGAGATTTGCCGAAAACGATCGTGCGCCGTTGCCGCCACGTGATCAGCGAGAACTCTCGTGTGCTCCAGGCCGCATCTGCTCTGGAGCGGAGGGATCTTGAGACCTTCGGAACCCTGATGCGAGAGTCGCACATAAGCCTGCGTGAAGATTTTGAAGTGAGCTGTGCCGAGCTCGATTTGATGGTGGGACTGGCTGGCCAAGCCCCGGGTGTCTACGGGGCTCGAATGACAGGCGGCGGTTTCGGAGGCTGCACCATCAACCTCGTTCGCAACGACTGTGTCGCGGAGTTCAAAACGCGCGTGGGCGACGGGTATCGGCATTCCACCGGCCGTGCGGCTGAGATTTATGTCTGCTCCGCCGCGAACGGAGTGACTCGGGTAGCGTGACGAACCAGAGCGTAACGTATCAGGATGCCGGATAAAAGATGAAAAAGGTCCGCTGATGAGCCCATCCGATCTGAAGGCGCACCCCCATCGCCGCTTCAATCCGCTGAAGCGGGAGTGGGTGTTGGTTTCTCCGCACCGGACGCAACGTCCCTGGCAGGGGCAGGTTGAGAGTGTTCCGCCGGAGACGGTGGTCAGGTTCGATCCCACTTGCTATCTTTGCCCCGGCAATGTACGAACTGGCGGAGCGAGAAATCCCGCCTACACGGGGACGTTCGTTTTTGACAACGATTTTGCTGCTCTCGAACCGGAAACTCCCGCGGCAGAAATCCAGGAAAGAGGACTTCTGGTAGCCCGCAGTGAAGCGGGCCGCTGCCGTGTAGTCTGTTATTCACCGCGGCACGATCTCACGATGGCGCGAATGAGCGTGCCGGAAATTCGTCGCGTGGTCGACACTTGGGCTGAAGAGTTCCGCGAACTTGGAAGTCACCCAAACATCCGGTCGGTGCAAATTTTCGAGAACCGCGGCGCAATCATGGGCTGCAGTAATCCACACCCGCACGGGCAGATCTGGGCCAACCAAACTCTGCCCGACGAATCAGCACAGGAATTAGCCGCAGTCCAGGAGTACTACCGGTCGCATGCCTCGACCTTGCTAGCGGAATACGTTGCGTTAGAACTGGAAAAGCAGGAACGCGTGGTCTGCGTCAACGACCATTTCGTAGTGCTGGTGCCGTACTGGGCGGTGTGGCCTTTTGAGACACTGGTCGTCAGCCGAAAATCCGTGTCAGCGTTGCACGAACTGAATCATGAGGAGCGCGATGCTCTTGCCGATATACTCTCGCAAATCACGGTTCGATATGACAACCTGTTCAAGACTTCGTTTCCCTACACCATGGGTTTTCATCAGCGGCCGACCGATGGCGAGGCTCATCCCGAATTCCATCTGCACGCGCATTTCTACCCGCCCCTGCTGCGTTCAGCGACGGTGAAAAAATTCATGGTGGGATACGAAATGCTCGCCATGCCGCAACGTGACATCACTGCTGAAACGGCAGCCCAATGGTTGCGGGATGTTCCCTCCAAACATTACCTGGATGTGTGACCGGTTCGGCATGCGGCCCGAAACCAGCTATACTCCTTCCGCCATGAATGCACGAACGAACCCACGCTTCCGTTATTCAGCGCTGTTTTGCTCTTTTGTCTTGATGCTGATTTGCGCTTCCCTTCGCGCCCAGGATGCAGTGCCTTCTCACGCCGCGACCGTGCTGGACTCCATGCCGCACGCCAAGAAGGTCGATCAGGTCGCGCTCTCACCCGACGGAACTCAGGTCGCTTTTATCTCGAGTGGAGAACTCACGGTAATTCCTGCCGCTGGCGGTGCCTCTCGCGCGATCGCCGTGGAGGCTAACCTTTCGCTCCGCGATGTTGCCTGGTCCGCCGATAGCAAGCGTGTCGCATTCATCGCCGATCTTCCGGGCCAAGTTCCCGCTGCTCAAGTCTGGACCGCCGCCGCCGACGGCACTGCTCCGCAAAAGCATGCTGAGCTGAGGGGTTATGTCGAGACCCCGCGCTTCTCCCCCGACGGTTCGAAGCTTGCCCTCCTCTTTATTGAGGGCATGCCGCGCGTCGCCGGCCCGCTCCAACCTATGACTCCGCTTGCTGGCGTCGTCGACCAGAAGATTTATGAGCAGCGCATTGCAGTCATCGATCTGAGCACCGACGATCTGAGTACGGACCGTCTGGCGCAGGTCACGCCCGCGGATGTATACGTCTACGAATACGACTGGACTCCGGACGGACAGGCGTGGGCAGCTATCGCCGCGCATGGTTCGGGGGATGCCAATTGGTGGATCGCGCGCCTGTATCTTGTGAATGCGCACACCGGCGAGATGCGCCAGATCTACAAGCCGAAGCTGCAAATCGCTGTCCCGCGCATCTCTCCGGATGGGAAGAACGTTGCCTTCATCGAAGGACTGATGAGCGATGAGGGTTCCACGGGCGGCGACGTGCATGTCGTCCCCATCACTGGGGGCATCGCGCGAAATCTCACGCCCAACCTCAAGGCATCGGCATCGACGGTTAGTTGGACGACTCCTGACCGCGTTACATTCGCCGAAAACGTCGATGGAAATTCCGGCTTCGGCAGCGTGAGCACCAAAGGTGGCGCCGTCCAGACGCTCTGGACAGGCGAAGAGTCGGCTTCCCCAGCGGGCGCTGCCTGGGCTTCAGGTAGTTCCGGAGCCGGCGGAAAATTAATGACCGCCATCGTGCGTCACTCGGCCAGCACTCCCCCGGACGTCTGGGCCGGTCCCATTGGTGATTGGAAGCAGCTTACGAACCTGAACGCCAATATCAAACCGGCATGGGGCGAGATGCGGAATGTGCATTGGATGAATGGCGATACGCGAGTGCAAGGGTGGTTGATGCTCCCAAAGAATTTTGCCACAGGGAAAACCTATCCTCTCGTCGTGACCGTGCACGGAGGCCCGTCGGCCGCATGCATGTCGCGCTGGGACGACCGCAGTTTGGGTGCGCTCTCCGCGATGGGCTACTTTGCTCTTTGCCCCAACCCGCGCGGCAGCTACGGACAGGGAGAGCTATTTACGCAGGGCAACGTGAAAGATTTCGGCGGCGGCGACTTCCGCGACATCATGGCCGGAGTGGATGCGATTTCCAAACAATATCCCATCGACAGCAAGCGCATCGGCATTCGCGGACACAGCTACGGCGGATACATGACCATGTGGGCTGAGACCCAGACGCACCGGTTCGCCGCCGCGGTGGCGGGTGCCGGTCTTTCCGACTGGCTGAGCTACTACGGTCTCAACGATATCGACGAATGGATGATTCCCTTCTTCGGGGCATCGGTGTACGACGACCCCGCGGTGTACGCCAAGAGCGATCCCATGCACTTCGTCACCGCGGTGAAGACTCCGACGCTCATCCTGGTTGGCGATCGAGACGGTGAAGTTCCGATGGAGCAGTCAGTCGAATGGTGGCACGCGCTCAGCACTTCGCATGTGCCTACAAAGCTGGTGGTGTATCCGGATGAAGGCCATGCGTTCATAAAGCCTGCTGACGCCCGCGACTATACCTTACGCACGCTGGAGTGGTTCGAGGAATGGTTCGCGAAGGCGCAGTAGTCGTCGGTCTGAACTATTCGTACCGCAGCGCCTCAATAGGATCCAGGCGTGAGGCCCGGACGGCGGGCACCATCCCGCTTACCAGCCCAACCGCGGCGAGGATCAGCGTGGCCACGATCAGCGTGGCCGGAGCAATGACCAGGCGGATGTCACCGGCTTCCGCGTTCTTCGCCATCGCGCTGTACAGTGTGAGCCTTCCCACGAAAAGCGAAACCGCATAAGCCAGGATGACCCCCAGCGCGCCGCCGATGAAAGTGATGGTCAGAGATTCCGCCAGGAACTGAAGCAGGATATGGCTTCTGCGCGCGCCCAGCGCCTTCTCCACGCCGATCTCCCGCGTGCGCTGCGTCACCGACACTAACATGATGTTCATCAAGCCAACCCCGCCGATGCCCAAAGTAAGCGTGCCAATGAAGCCCAGCAGAATCTTCAGCCCGAGAGTAATCATTTCAAACTGGCGGATCTGTTCCATCAGGTTAAATACATACATGGCTCGCCGATCAATCGGGTTGAACTTGTGTTCTATGGCCATCACCGAGCGCACGGTGTGTTCCAGGTCTTCATACGCAGGTGTTTCATAGTTAAACCAGATGGAGTCGAGATAGTGCGTATCTTTAATGCCGCTCATGGTGGTGAAGGGGACATAGATCACGCGATTCACATTGTCATCACCGCCTTGCATCTTCGGGCCCAGGATCCCGATCACTTCCACGGTGAGCCCATCGATGCGAATCCGCTCGCCCAACGCGTTCCGTCCCGAGAAAAGTTTTTCTTTGGCCTCGGAGCCAATGACGGCGACGCGGGCGCGTTGGGTCTCGTCTTGCGGGTTGTAGAAGCGTCCCTGCGCTAGTTTGAGTGCGCGGATGGAAAAGACGTTGGGATAGTTGCCGGTGACGTTGAAGGTGAACGCTCGCGTTTCGTATTGAATGTTGGCTTGCTTGTCGGATTCCGGGGTGATCTGCGCAATTTGGGGAATGTTGGTAGTGAGTGTTTCGATGTCGTCGAGCGTAAAGCGTATGGGAACGCCCGCTTTCTGGCCGCCAGCCTGCATCGAGCTGCGGCCGGGGGCCATGATCATCAGCTTGGTGCCGAAGTTAGCAAAGATGTTGGCGCAGGCCTGGCCAAAGCCATTGCCGTAGGAGAGCAGCATCACGACCGTAGCGATTCCCCAAGCCATGCCGAGCATGGTAAGGGCGGTGCGGCGGCGGTTGTGCCGCATCGCGCCGTAGGCCTCGCTGAGCAAATCACCAAACATTTTCTTTAACTCTCCCTTGAACTCTCACTCCTGCCGGAGCGCCTCGACCGGAGGAAGCATGGCAGCCTTGCGCGCCGGATACAATCCGGCGACCACTCCCGCCAGCGTCAAGCAGCCGATTGCGAGAATCGCCGACGCGGGCACCAGCTTGGGAGGATCAAAATTCCCCGGCGATTGCTGCGTACCCAGCAGCGCCATCAGCCCGCCCGCCAGCCCCATGCCGATCAATCCGCTCAGCAACGTAAGCAGAACTCCCTCCATAAAAAACTGCAACAGGATACTGCGGTTCGTTGCCCCCAATGCCTTGCGCAACCCGATCTCACGAGTACGTTCACTCACCGCCACGAGCATGATGTTAATGACTCCAATGGCGCCTAGAGCCAGCGTCACCAGACCAACAGTGCCCAGGAACATGTTCATGGCATCGAAAATCTTTCCCATCATCTCGGCCTGCTGAACCGTGTCCAGGTCTTCGAATGCGTCTTGATCGCGGTAATCGAAACCGTGATTACGCGCGATGATCCTGTGCACCTCTTCCCGCGCCAGCATGTGCTCTGCCGGCACTCGCGGTTGATAGTTAATAAGCGAGATGGAGTTTTCATGATTTTCGCCTTTAATCGGGAAGAAGGTCGCCATTGTCTCGAAGGGGATGTAGCCGCGCATGTTGGTCATGTTTTCGTCGCCGCGGCCAATGCGCTTCAGTGTACCGATCACTTCAAACCTTATGTCATTCAGCAGGATGAATGCACCCAGCGCGGGACGTCCCGAGAACAGGTTCCGGGTCAGCTCTTCGCCGAGCACAATCACATTGCGCCTTTGCGCTTCGTCCAAGCCATTAAGCCAGCGGCCCTGCTGCAGAGGAAGAAACCGGATCTCGTTGTACTGAGACTCCGTGCCGACGATCTGCCCGTTGGCGCTCGCGAATTCGCTGACAGCATGCATGTCGTCCCGATCCAGGAGTGGCGCAGCTTTGCGAACATGGGGAGCTTCCTTGCGGATGTCCAGATAGTCTTGATAAGTAAGCAGGTAGTTGCGCGCGGAGTTCATGCTGCCGGCCACCGTGGGTGCGCGGCCAGGGAAGATGAACATGATGTTTTCGCCGAATTCGGATAGCCCACGCTTGTTTCCCGAGCGGAAACCCTCACCCAGACCGACGAGCAGCAGCAATGACCCCACGCCCCAGGCGACTCCGAACATGGTCAGGAACGAGCGCAGCTTGTGGGCCAACAGCGTGCGGAAAATTTGCGCGAAGATATCCAGTATCATCCGCATAATCAATAACATTGTACCTTCGACGGGTTATCCGATTTGTTCTTTCCCGACCGGACGAACCGTTCCTTTCGTCCTGCGACTCGCTTCCAAATCTTGCGCAGTTTCAGATGTCACTCATGAGCACCACAGGCTTCGCGCTCGCGGAGAAAGGCACGACTCTGGTGGTTAGACGAAGCAGACAAGATAAAGATAAGATCCGCGATGGCAATCGTGCCATTCTGCGGGTAGCCTCGCTCGACCAGCAGCGCTAGCTGACAAGTTGAGCGAACTTATCGAGGTCGATGTTTCCCCCAGACACGATGGCGACGACCTTGCCCGAACCGGCGCGGCCGGACAGACCAGCTGCAACCGCACATGCTGCGGCGCCTTCGATAATCATCCGGTTCCGCTCCGCCACGACTCTCATGGCATTCGCCGCTTCGGTCAGAGTGACGACCAAAGATCCATCCAGCAGCTCGCGCGCCAGTTCGAACATGCCGGGGAATACCGTTTTGCTGCCGATACCATCGACGAACGATGGCTTATAATCGACCGCTCGCGGCTCACCCGCGGCAAGCGATGCCGCCAGCGGGGCAGCAGTTTCAATCTCGGCGGCGTAGATACGTACTCGGGGCGCAAGCTCTCGCAACACCGCGGCGATGCCGCACGACAATCCTCCACCGCCCCAGGGAATTATCACAGCGTCCAGATCGGGCAAGTCTTCTAAGAGTTCTAGCGCGATCGTGCCATTCCCCGCCATCACATCCGGATCGTCGAAGGCATGGATGAAGGTCGCGTCGATGCCTGGGTAGGAGCGAGTCTCAAAAGTTCGCCACCACTCGGCAAAAGGAACTTTGATGACGCGTCCGCCCATGCGTTCGACGGCTTGAATCTTCGTAGCCGGAGCGGTGTCAGGCGCGATAATCGTCGCGCTGATTCCGATTCGCCGTGCGCAAAAAGCCACGCCTTGCGCCATGTTGCCGGCGGAAGCGGTTAAAACGCCCCGCGAGAGCCGCTCGCGCAGGGTCCGTGCCATGACGTTGGCAGCTCCGCGGATCTTGAACGAGCCGATCGGTTGCAGGTTTTCTAACTTCAGATAGAAGTTCGCAGGCGCCTCCGCATTGCACCGGATGAGCGGAGTGCGCAGGGCAACCGGCGCAATGTTTCGCCGCGCTTCTTGCGCTGCGGCGGATGTGATCGCCATTTCGATATCTTAACTGCTACGAAGGGATGGGCGCACCCGGCGCGCAAAACTCACATTCAGAGCCCCTTATTAATGGTTTGGACTGCATACAAACCACCATTAAATCGCCGGACTTATCAAAAAATAGCTGAACTGGATCCAGCGGGTTGTCGCGTGCTTTTGAGAGTTGATGGCCTGGAGCCGACCACCGATAAACTGTCTGCCACCTGGCATCCACGAAATAGACATCGCCTAAGCTGTCAACATCTACGCCGGAAATACTGAAGAAATCCCCGGCGCGTTTTTTGACCTTTGCGCCTTCTACCTAGGACACGGGAAGGTTGTGGGAATTTAGCGAGAGGAGCGTTCCTCGAGACCGTCGACCAGGAGAATTCGCGCTGTTGCTTGACTGTGGCTAAGTCGAGTAGCAACGAAGAGCGTTTAGTCAGGATGTAAGATAACCGGAATTCTACTTAGGATAAAGTAATCACGCGAGGCCCCATGAGTGCAGCATGGAAACGCGGCCCCTGCATCGAGTTTCGCCGATTTGAAGCGACAGGTTAGTGTCGGAGTCATGCTCATCGATCCAGATCGTCTCTTTCCGCCCGAGCCCGGCGCACGAAGGATAGCCAGGACGCTATATGAGGGTGTGCGAACCCTGCCCATCCTCAGTCCTCACGGGCATACCCGTGCGGCGTGGTTCGCGAAGAATGAGCCTTTCCCTGATCCCGCCAGCCTGTTCGTGCAGCCCGATCATTATATTTTCCGCATGCTCTACAGCCAGGGGGTTTCGCTGGAGGATCTTGAGATTGGGCAGGCGGGAAAAAGAAATCCCCGAAAAGTCTGGCGCATTTTCGCCAGCCATTATTTTCTGTTCCGCGGAACGCCGACGCGGATGTGGCTGGACTCCGCCTTCCAGGAACTGTTCGGACTTGAGCAGCGGCTGTCGGAAGCGACCGCCGATATGTATTTCGACACGATCTCAGAAAAGTTAGGGGCACCCGAGTTTCTGCCGCGCGCACTGTACGAGCGTTTCAACTTGGAAGTGCTGGCGACGACCGATTCTCCCCTCGATTCGTTGACCGATCACGAGGCCATTCGGGAATCGAACTGGAAAGGAAGGATCCTGCCGACCTTCCGGCCAGATCCGATTATCGACCCTGATTTAGACGACTTTGCCGAAAACATCGCAACGCTAAGCGAGAAGGCCGATGAAGATATATCGACTTGGGCGGGATACCTGCGCGCGCTGCGAGTGATGCGGGCCCGCTTTCGCGAACTCGGCTGCACGGCAACCGACCACGGGCATCCCACTGCGCGAACTGCGAATCTTCCCGCAACAGAGGCTGAGCAACTCTTTCGTTTGGTAATCGCCGGCGCCGCCGATGCCCAACAACACGAGCTCTTTCGTGCCCAGATGCTGACAGAAATGGCGCGGATGAGCCTCGAAGATGGGCTGGTGATGCAGATTCACCCGGGCAGCGCACGCAACCACAATCGCGAACTCTATCAGCGATACGGTCGCGACGTAGGTGCCGACATCCCGACGCCGACGAATTACGTGGATGCGCTGCGCCCTCTGCTCGATCAATTTGGCAATGAGCGTGATCTGACGATCATTCTTTTCACGCTGGACGAGTCAGCCTACAGCCGGGAACTAGCTCCGCTGGCTGGACATTATCCGTGCCTGAGGCTCGGGCCGCCGTGGTGGTTTCACGACAGTCCGGAGGGAATGATGCGTTTCCGCCAGCGTGTAACGGAGACGGCTGGCTTCTACAACACGGTGGGTTTCAACGACGACACGCGGGCCTTCCTCTCGATTCCGGCACGGCACGATGTGGCACGGCGCGTGGATTGCGCATTCCTCGCGAAGTTGGTCGCCGAGCATCGACTCGAGGAGGAAGAGGCTTCGGAAGTGGCGCGGGACCTCGCCTACGGGCTGGTAAAAAAGGCATATCGACTGTAGGGGCGCGGCATGGCGGATGCGACGGCCTTCGATGACCAGACGGAAAGGGGCTCATCTCCGGGATCCGCTCCATGCGCGGGGTTCGGCGGAGTGCGCTGGACCATTTGTTCCATGCTGTTTGTCGCGACCTCAATCAATTACATGGACCGCCAGGTGATCGCGATCCTCAAGCCGACCCTCGAGCACAGCATCGGCATGACGGAAATAAGTTACGGCTATATTGTGGATGCGTTCCAGATCGCATACGCCATTGGCCTGCTCGCCGCCGGCCGGCTCATCGACAAGGTGGCAGAACCAGGGCGTTTCCCGCTTGCGAAAGACGGGAAGGGTAAGTTTTTTCTCATCCGGCGCCCTGTCGAGATTCGTTCTGAACGGTTCTCGCCGGGCGTAAAACATCGAACCTCCGCAACACGCTTTAGGAGTTTCCGGTGGCCCTACATCCCAGGTTC
The DNA here is from genome assembly GCA_049512915.1 of Candidatus Sulfotelmatobacter sp. Taxonomy (GTDB): domain Bacteria; phylum Acidobacteriota; class Terriglobia; order Terriglobales; family Acidobacteriaceae; genus Sulfotelmatobacter. Next base: position 47,901 of record JBEKWP010000001.1, on the reverse strand, counting down.
CGAAGTGCTCATCCAAGAGCGGGCACAGGCCTGCGCCCTTCTTCTGCTTCAAGTTCCGCCTCTCCAGTTTCTGCCGTTGCTTTGCATGCGGCTTTCCTTCTGTCCAGACTCTCAAACAACTCGCACGCGCCTGCTCGATCTCCGCATTTAGCATTTAGAAAGAGAGAAGGTCGCCTGAGCCGATCGAATGTGAGCCTTTTTGAACAGACAATTAAGTGCGGGCCCGATAGAGTTCGTGCAGTTCCACTCTGGATGCTCCAGGTTCCCAGGCCGGATGCTCGACCGGTACACGATGCGCGAGAGTTCTGCGTAATTTTCCCACACCGCGAGTTCGATGCCGCTGTTCGAATTGGCTGCTCCGGGCCTGTTTTCGATGGGCCTGATGATTGGCAGGTTTCTGACGGACTGACGGCAACAGTCCGAAATATGGTGACGAGATGGAATAGGTATTTGCCCTGCAACGGGCGAGGCTGGGCCGGTTTGCAGGCCGTGTGTGCACCTTGTTGCCGTCTAAGCAGCGTACGGCAACAGTTCGCCCTTTTCTTGATCGACGTTAGGTCGAGAGTGAACGCTTGAATCAGCAGCTCGAATCAAGCCAGGGATTAAGACCTGCAAATTTGTGCCCGAGCGATTCGAGATGAGGTCTTTCTTACCTACCCAAGGGCGTCGCTGCTCACGGCGTTGGGTCTAAGTTGCTGATAACAAACCGTTTGATTTTGTATTGCCGCGGTATTCGATTTGCATTAGGGAATTTGTGCGCCTTCTAACACTTCGACTTACCATCTCGCTGATCGTCGGAATCACGCTGATCTCACTATTCTCATCTTCTTATGAGGTGCGGTTTCAGAAGCGTGGGCTGCGCCAGGATCTGGAGCACCGAGCGGAAGTACTGGGAGAGAGTCTTGCGGACAAAGTCGAACCTTATCTCAAGAAGGGCTCGCGCAAGGAACTTCAGACAATCGTTGACCAGTTCGGCATCCGGGAACATCTGGCTGGCGTTGCCATTTATAACGCGCAAGGCAAGCCCATCGCTACAACCCCCGGACTAGCGCCACAACTCACAAACGAACCTGGGGTGGTTCAGCAGGCGGCAACGAACGGTCAAAGCGCAGGGCAATTCATCCGGCTGGGAGAGGCTTCAATCTATATTTATGCGGTCCCTCTGCACCAGGATGAAGCGGTTGTGGGCGGGCTAGCGATTGTTCACGACGCCAGCTACATCAACGCCCAAAGCAGAAGGATATGGCGCGAGACCTTTCTGCGCGTGCTCGTCCTCGTTTTCCTGATCACACTCACTACCCTGTTGATTGTGCGCTGGAGCATTGCGGGCCCCATTGCCCGGGCAGCGCAGTGGATGCGGGCCCTGCGCACGGGCAAAGCTTCTTTCAGGCCGGCCCTGCCAGATCTTGATTTGTTCCGGCCCCTCGCCAACGAAATGGCAAACTTCGCCGCAAGCCTCACGGCAGCTCGTTCCGCAGCGGAGAAAGAAGCCCAGTTGCGCCAAAGCGCCGATGCGTTCTGGACTGCGGAACGACTCTCGGTCCACGTTCGCGACAGACTAGGGGAAAGCCGCCTGTTCGTGGTTGCGAACCGCGAACCTTACATGCATCGACACCAGGGCAAGTCTATGGAGGCGATCGTTCCGGCTAGTGGACTGGTAACCGCTCTCGGCCCCGTCTTGTGTGCTTGTGATGGAACATGGGTGGCGCACGGGAGCGGAGATGCGGATCGAGAAACCGTGGACAAGCATGACCGCTTGCGCGTTCCGCCCGACGATCCCCGCTACACGTTGCGCCGCGTGTGGCTGAGCAAGGAAGAAGAGGAAGGATACTACTACGGTTTTGCCAACGAGGGGCTCTGGCCACTCTGTCATATTGCGCACACGCGCCCCATGTTTCGTGTCTCTGACTGGGAGCATTATAAAAGGGCCAACCGCCGGTTCGCAGACGCGGTGCTGAAAGAGATGGAGGGCCTGGACTGTCCGGTGCTGCTGGCACAGGATTACCATTTCGCGCTTCTGCCGCGGATGATTAAGGATGCGCGCCCGGATGCACGAGTGGCGATCTTCTGGCACATCCCGTGGCCGAACCCGGAGGCGTTCGGCATTTGTCCGTGGCAGAGAGAACTTGTGGATGGATTGTTGGGAGCGGACTTGATTGGCTTCCACATTCAAGCCCACTGCACGAACTTCCTGCAAACCGTAGATCGCACGCTGGAATCGCGTATCGATTGGGAACATTGCACGGTGAATCGCGAGGAACACCGCACCGTGGTAAAACCGTTTCCCATCAGTGTGGAATTTCCGGAAAATCCTCCCGCGGAAGCCGCGGAATCCGTCTACATGGAACGGGTCGCACTGCTGCGGGAGCTGGGGATCGAAGCGGTATTCCTGGGGGTAGGCGTGGATCGCGTGGACTATACCAAAGGCATTCCGGAGCGTTTCCTGGCGATCGAACGGCTCCTGGAAAAGTATCCAGCTTATCGGGAGAAATTTACGTTTTTGCAGATCGGAGCGCCCAGCCGCACCCACATCAAGCGTTACCAGGATTTGCTGGCTGAGGTAGAGTCCGAAGCAGAACGCATCAACTGGCGCTTCCAGACCGGCAAATGGAAGCCCATCGTCTTCATGAAACGGCAGCACAACCACCATGAAATCCAGCGGTTTTACCGGACTGCGGATCTTTGCCTGGTTACTTCTCTGCACGACGGAATGAATCTTGTGGCTAAGGAATTTGTGGCCGCACGCCAGGATGAACAAGGAGTGCTCGTCCTGAGCCGCTTCACCGGCGCTGCCCGCGAGTTGCCGGACGCGTTGCTGGTCAACCCCTACGACATCGAGCAAACGGCAGAAGCCCTGCGCTTTGCTCTTGAGATGGATACCGAGGAACGGAAGATCAGGATGCAACGCATGCGCCGGGTTGTGAGAGAACACAACATCTATCGCTGGGCGGGCGCGTTGATTGCAGAACTCTGCGAAGTGCGGCTCGATGAGGCAGCAAACAGGTTGGAAACGCAGTCGAAGGGTGCACCTGATGAGCAGTCAGCCGAGACGATCCGTGTCGATCAATCGGTTGATGACTTCCGTGACGCCAGCCCCGTAACTGCGACCGGTGACCACGTCGGCGCGCTGCTTGAGCGTAAGCAGAGCGTTGGCCACGGCGACTGAGCGACCACACCCGTTTAAAAATTCATGATCGTTCTCTGCATCCCCGATCGCTACGACACTCTGACGCGAAATCCCCAGCTCAGACAACGCGGCGGAAAGGCCTGTGCTTTTGTCGATTCCGCGGGGCAAGATCATCACCGCTTCTTTGTTAAGAATTATTTGCAGGCTGAGTTTCAGCTCCTGGATCGCCAGATCGACGGCTGCTTCATGAGGTTTCACCGTTGCCACAATACACTTTCCCACCGAAAGTGGTACCCCCAGCCTCCGCAACCGGGACACAATTTTGGAGGACGCGGCCGGGCACAAGAGTCGCTCCTCGCGTGTCGCCGGGTTATGAAGCAGAGCGCCGTTCTCGGCGACAATCCAGTCAAAGAGATGGAAGCTCGAAAATACATCACGCAAGCTGGGGAGTTCGCGGCCGGTGACCAATATCAGCTTTCTTCCCGACCGCCGAGCTCGTTCGAGCCCAGCCAAGGTATCGCGTCCGACCCGCCCATTACGAGCCAGAGTCCCATCGTAATCCGAGGCTATCGCCCGAAATCGCATCGTTTCTCTCTTTCGTACAATCATAAATGGTGATCGTTCGCCGCGGCGGAGCATTAGGCATGGAGGAAGCAGTTTGCCATTAGAGCAGGACATGCTTTGGTACAAGCGCGCAATCATTTACCAGGCTCACGTTCGTACTTTCTGCGACAGCAACGGAGACGGCGTCGGCGACTTTCCCGGGCTCGATCAAAAGCTGGACTACCTGGAGGAACTGGGGATCAACACAATCTGGTTGATGCCGTTCTTTCCCTCACCTCTGCGCGACGACGGCTACGATATTGCGGATTACTATTCGGTCCACTCCGGCTACGGAACCTTGGAGGACTTCAAACGATTCCTGGGCTCGGCTCACGAGCGTCGGATAAGGGTGATCATTGAAATGGTGTTGAATCACACATCGGATCAGCACCCGTGGTTTCAGCAATCGCGAAGTTCGCAGGAAAACCCGCGGCGCGATTGGTATGTCTGGAGTGATACCGACACCCGATATCCCGAAGCTGGGATCAATTTTCTCGACACCGAACTCTCGAACTGGGCATGGGATCCGGTTTCGAAATCCTATTATTGGCATCGTTTCTTCAGCCACCAGCCCGACCTCAACTATGACAATCCTGCTGTCCGGGAGGAAATGTGGACGGTCATGAAGTTTTGGCTGGAGATGGGTGTCGACGGCTTCCGTCTGGATGCGGTCCCGTTTCTGGTCGAACGCGACGGCACAAATTGCGAAAACCTGCCCGAGACCCACGCCATTCTGAAGGAGTTCCGCCGCAGGCTCGACGAACAATTTCCCGGCAAGATGCTGCTGGCAGAAGCCAATCAATGGCCTGCAGATCTTCGACCGTACTTCGCCGATGGAAATGAATTCCACATGGCGTTTCACTTCCCCCTGATGCCAAGGATGTTCATGGGAGTGAAATTAGAAGACCGCAAACCCATCACTGAGATCTTGCAGCAAACTCCGGAAATTCCACCTTCATGCCAGTGGTGCCTTTTCCTGCGCAACCATGATGAGCTGACGCTCGAAATGGTGACCGATATCGAACGGGACTACATGAACGACAGCTACGCCCAAGACAAGACGATGCGCCTGAACCGCGGAATCCGCCGCCGGCTGGCTCCTTTGCTCGACAACGATCGACGGCGCATCGAGTTGATGAACGGGATGCTGATGTCTCTACCAGGAACCCCAATTCTTTATTATGGCGACGAAATCGGAATGGGGGACAACATCAATCTGGGCGACCGCAACGGAGTGAGAACTCCCATGCAGTGGAGCGGAGGCTGGAATGGCGGATTTTCCGCCGCCGATCCAGAGAAATTGTATGCGCCGTTGATCCAGGACCCAGTTTATGGTTATCCGGCAGTGAACGTGTTTTCCCAGAAAAAGGCCCAACACTCTCTTCTCAACTGGATGGGACGCCTCATTGCAGTTCGCAAAACGACCGCTGCGTTCGGTAGCGGATCGATTGAGTTTCTCTATCCGGCCAATCACAGGATACTGGCCTATGTGCGACGGTTGGGGGACGAGACGATTCTGGTGGTAAATAACCTTTCCAATGCCGCACAAGCGGTCGAACTGGACCTGCGCCGTTACAAAGGGAATATTCTGATCGAGATGTTCGGCAAGAACATCTTTCCACGGGTGGGCGAAGCTCCTTATCAACTCACCCTGGGCCCTTACACTTTTTTCTGGTTTCGATTGCGAAGAGTCTGAGGTTTGTGGGCAGGGAAACGACGCGGCAAGATGAAGGAGGTTAGATTGGCAGAGGAAAGTTTTCTCACAGATCATTTTCTCGGCCAGCTAATCAGTGTCGGCGAAGTAGACATCCTGGTGGGCGTGCCCACCCACAACAATGCCAAGACGATCCGCTCGATCGTCGAAACGATTCAGGCCGGTATCCTGACATTCTTTCCGCGGGAAAGAGCTGCCATCATCAATGCCGACGGAGGTTCGCGGGATGGCACGCCCGAATTGGTTGTGCGTGCGGCGATCGGCGATGCGCAACGTGGCTCCAAGCTTTATGCCCTCCGTACACTGCCTTCGATCAGCACACAGTATGCGAGCAGCCCCGCCAACGGGACAGCCCTGCGGACCATCTTGGCAGCTGCCGAATTGCTACGCGCCAAAGCCTGCGCGGTGATTTCACCCGAATCCACTCAACTCACCGCAGACTGCCTGGCAGCCCTTCTGAAACCGGTTTACGCAGAAACATTTGATCTTGTACTGCCCACCTATCGAAGGCACAGGTTTGATGGAATCCTTTTGACGAACCTCCTCTATCCCATGACTCGCGCGCTTTATGGGTCAAAAATTCGCGAGCCCTACGCCTTGGAGTTCGCATTCTCGGGCCGCCTGGGAAGCCAATTTCTTGCTCAGAACCCGTGGCACGAAGAAACTGCTCGGGCAGGTTCGGAGGTTCAATTTACCCTGGCTGCGATTGCGGGAGGGTACCCTATCTGCCAATCCTTCCTGGGAACCAAGGGGCATGTTGAGAGGCATTCCGCCGACTTAGTTCCAGCCATGCGGCAAACCGTCGGGGTGTTGTTCTCTTCATTGGAGCCGAACCTTGCGTTGTGGAGCGCCAAAACAGGTTCCGAGCCAATTCCGACGACCGGCGCTGAGCAGGAGTTCACGCTGGAGCCCCTGCGAATAAACCGGAAACGGCTGAGAGACATGTTCCTGACCGGAGTCACCGAGTTGGAAACTGTATTCCAGTCCATTCTTTCCCCGTCGACGCTGGCAGAGCTCCAGCGGATCGCAGGTCTGGAAGAATCGCGCTTTCGTTATCCCGCGGAGTTGTGGGTGAAGACGGTTTACGAGTTTGCCGCGGCGTATCACAAATCGGTCATCAGCCGGGATCACATCATTCAGGCGCTGGCACCGCTTTTTCGCGGCAGAGCGCTCACTTTTCTGATGGAGAATCGCAACGGCTCCGCCGCCGACGTCGAGAACAATATCGAAGGACTTTGTCTTGAATTCGAGCGAATGAAGCCATATCTGGTCGAAATGACGAACGGTAGAGAGTGAGGTCATCATGCGGGAAATGGTAATCAGCGAATTAACGCAGGCCATGCAGGAACTCAGCCGGGGATTTGCCCACATCCTTCCCCGGATCATCGTGCTGGTGATCGTCGCTTTTGCCGGATGGGTTGTTGCTTACCTTTTAAAAGTGCTGATACGCAGCTTCCTGCGGCTCATCAAGTTCGACAAGCTCTCGGAAAGCGCAGGCGCGTCCCAGCTACTGAGCAAGGCCGCCCTGCCATCCGCGACGGAACTGTTAAGCCGGTTCGCGTTCTGGGTGGCTTGGCTGGGCTTCATTCTGCTGGGTATAAGCGTGCTGGGTGTTTTTGGGTTTCAGGAGCAAATCGCCAAGTTCTTCCTTTACCTGCCCCGCCTGTTTGCAGCGCTGCTTACCATGTTTTTCGGGTTACTCGCCGCTGGGTTTTTTTCCCGCGCTGCGCTGCTGGCTGCGGTGAATGCAAACCTGCCTTCCCCCCGCCTGCTGAGCGTTTCCGTCCGTACGATCATCATTATTTTTGTGTTGTCCATGGTCTTCGAAGAAGTGGGAGTAGCGGAAGAAACCGTGCTGGTTGCCTTCGGAATCGCTTTCGGAGCTTTGATGCTGGGGTTGGCAATCGCATTCGGGATGGGCGGCAAGGATCTGGCACAGCAATTTCTAGAGAGGAGGTTTGGTCAAGAAAAGAAGGACGAAGGAAAAGAAGACGAACTGTCGCCCCTTTAGCCGCTTATTGTGCGAAAAGTTTCTTCTCGGCTGGGACGGACCGGCTCCCCATCAGGCTCCCGCCGCAAGTTGCGCTGGAACCTCCATGGGTGGGATCCAGGGCACATGATCGATTGGCGGGGCCACTCTAGGTTTGCGCGCCCGAAAGCTGGGAGCGGCAGTTTTGGTTTGCTTATGGCGCCGGCTAACCGTTGAGCGCCGCAGGAAATGACGCAACTGCAAGCGAGCCTGGTGAAGCTGCGACTTGGAAGTGCCGATGGTGCAACCCAGGTTCCGGGCAATTTCGCTGTGCGCCAAGCCTTCCACGTCGTGCATCAAAAAAACTGTGCGATAACCGTTAGGCAGCTTCCCGAGGGCGCGCCCAATGGCAATCCGATCGATAGTCCCAGCGAGCTGCTGATCCTCAACCGGAAGCAGATTCAGAAGCGAGGTTTCTCCACCCTCCGCGCTTGGCCCCAGCTCAACCGACATGGGGCGATGACGGTTGGCACGCAAGCGCATCAAAACCACGTTTACCGTCAAACGGTGCAACCATGTAGACAGAGCTGCGTCGCCACGGAACGTGGAGAGCTGCAGAAAACACTGCAGAAAGGCTTCCTGTGCGCAATCCTCCGCTTCTGATGGTTCCCCGGTTATGCGGAGGCAGATTGAGTACACCTTGCGTCGGTGCGTCTCATAGAGCGAAGAGAACGCTTCACTATCACCAGCTTGTGCGCAGCGGATGAGATGCATTTGTGCGGGCGAGTTAGCCATGATGAGTAACGTCCGTTTCTTGATTCCAGGACTAACTATAGGGCGTAGTGAAGGCTCTGGGCATCGGGTCTTCTCACTAGGCAGCTATACGAAATTCCTGATTTGCGGGCAAACGGACGAGTACAAGGCTTATTTCACCGGCGGAGACTGACAAAATACGTCAAGTCTGAGGTGAGTGAAGCGTCCGCGATCGGCGGACCTTGCTTTTATGCGTCCGCAGCGTTCACGAGGCTCGATGAAGATGAAAACGCCCTAATGCGATTGATTTCCCGAATAGTACCCAGCCCGGGTTTCGACGCGCAATCGAGTGGATCCGTCGAGCGCCTGCACCTGAATTGTGTGGTAAACGCCCGGCGCCTGAGGGTTCGAAGAGCGGTAGTCGATTACATACTGGCTGCGGATGTCTCGCGCAATCCCACTCGCGATCGATTGGATCTCGTCGAGAGTGGACGGGAAGAAGGCCGTGCCTCCAGTTTGTTCGGAGAGAGTACGCAGGGCCTGGCGGTGACCGTCGTCTGGCCGATCGTTCTGTTCGAGTGCGATAACGTAGAGGACCGGTCCGTTCTTCGATTGCAACTTGCGGAGAACCTCTTGAAACGTAGCCTGGCTTGCGTTATCCCCCCCATCGGTCACAACCAGCAGAACTTTCTTTTGCAACGGGGAAGTCTGCTCCAGGTGATCGACGGCTGCGATCACCGCATCGTAAAGCGCTGTACTGCCCCGCGTCTCCACCCGCTGCAGAGCCGCCCTCAGTTTGCTGACGTCCGAGGTATAGTCTTGGTCAAGAAACGCCTCTTCGCCGAAGTTGACGACGAATACCCGATCCTCCTGCTGGCTTGCCTCGACCAGTTGTAGAGTCGCTTCGTTCACCTTCGCCCGCTTCGGCAACATCGAGCCCGAATTATCGATCAGAATGCCCAGTGCGACCGGGACACGCTCCTTACGAAAGGAGGTCACTGGCTGCAGTTTTCCATCTTCGAACACTTGGAAGTTGCCGCGGGACAGACCGGTGATCAGGCGATTCTGGTCATCCACCACAACCGCATGCAAAATAACTTCTTCGACTTCCTTCTTAAAGACGAAGCCGCCGGATTGATCATCCGGGGGCGGCGCGGTATCGGGCGCCTGCGCCGCGGTCGGCGCCGGAGGCTCAGAGGGAGGGCTTGAGGTCTGGGCCGAACTTATGCCGGCAAGAGCCAGCAGGCAAACTAAGAATCGCGCTGTCGCGGCAAGGCTCTTGCCGCCTCGACTCGCAACCATCTCCGTTCCTCCAGGTGTAGCGAACCGCAAACAGCTGACCCCCATCTTCAGATTTCTAGGAAATAGATGAATTTCAGAGACAGACCGTTGGTTGGATTGTGCAGTGGCAAGGCTGGAGCAGCCGGAAGAGGCGACAGATGAGAAGCGGTTCCGCTAAAAGAAAAGCGCAGCCCTCCGTCGGAGGGCTGCGCATGAGGCACCGGGAGCCGGTCCTCTTATTTATAGGTGAAGTTCAGCTTGTCGAGCCAGACCGAGTAGGGCGTCTGGGCGTGGTCCCCGTCCTGTTGATAATTGATGGTCACGCCGTACCAGGTTGTCGATGTGGGATCCTCGTAATAGTTGAGAGTCGAAGTCACGCCATTGAGCGTGATCGATTGAAACACGAGTTGATCGTCGGATGTCCGTTCGGCCTGGAGAACTAAGTGGTTCCAGGCATTTGCCAAGGGTTTGCAGGCAACGCCAGTCGGGTGCCACTTTTGCCCGGGATTGTCCCAGATGTCCCACTCATTGCCACCAGCAATCCGGCATTCGTGCCCCCAAATGTAGGACTTGCCGCCGACAAACTGGTTGATATCGAACTCCAGCGCCTGCGAGACACTGGGATCTTCCACATAGAAATAGACATCGTAGGTGAAGCTGTGGAGGCTGGGAATGATCGTCTGGTTGTTGTCGGGCATGCCCTGCGAGGAGAAGTTGCCGATCAGGTGGTTGTTCCAGAGAACATCTGAATAGACAGTATCTCCGCCAATATCCATGCGGGCTGAGTCTCCGCTGAGCGATGGCGACGAAATTTTCTGGGTCATCGACCATGTGGTCTGAGGGCCCGCGGGCTTGCAGGAACTACAGATAGCGTATGCCGGGGGCAGAAGGGCATATCCCGTCCAGCCCGCCTGTTGATGAAGATTTGTGAAGACACCACCCGAAGTCGAGCCGCCACCGCCGCCGCTTCCCACCGTGATCGTGACCGGGGTCTTCGAAGATCCGCCGCAGTTATCCCATTCCTGAACTACCGTGTCGTGCACCCCGGCGCTAAGGGTGAGCGTCGTATTGAGCTTGGCGCCTGATGTTGTGTAGGCGAGCTTACCGGGCGCCGTATAGATTCCCATGGCGGAAACGCCCTTCGAGCAGGAAGAACTCGCCGATGCCACATACGAGACCGTTGAACTTACCGTGCTGTTGGCCTTCGGCGAGGTCACAGTTACTCCCCCACCGCTTCCTACCGTGATCGTGACCGGAGTCGTGGAAGCTCCGCCGCAGTTATCCCATTCCTCCACTACCGTGTCGTACACGCCAGGGTTGAGGGTAATTGCCGTATCGAGCTTGGCGCCGGGTGTTGTGTACACCAGTTGATTAGGCCCCGTATAGATTCCCATGGCGGAGACACCGCTGGCGCAAGAGGAACTCGCCGACGCCACATACGAGACTGTGGAACTCACATGGCTACCGTTGGCGGGCGACGAAACCGAGACGCTGGCGAACGATAGGGTTCCCGCACAAAGTGCCAGCAAAAAGGCAAACTTTCTCATTAAAGGGTACTCCCGTGTGAAGAACAGATTAAAGGCATCTACAGGATTCTGCGGATGGATTACCCGAAGTTTACGTAACCCGACGGCTCCCTACAAGGACATTGCGAAGGAAAGATTACTCAGAGGTTGTAGGCCCGAAGACTGTGAACCTAAATTCTCTCTTATTCCCCCTGGCCTAGAGGTTTTCACTGATATATCGCACCGTGATACTGCATTTTCATCACCTTACCCATCTTTAGGACGTATCTTCCACATCTCAATGACACCTCGATCGCAATGGTCGAACCGGCGCATTGAGGAACTCCGGGAAGATGCCTCCAGGTCTCTGGGTGGCGCGATCTCGGAAAGGGAGAAACGCGTGGAGTTGGGTGCAGTAGTGGTGGTCCCGGCCGAGGAAGACTTCGCGGCGATCCATGGGTCTGAAACTCAGACCATGGCATCTTCGGGAAACTCGCGGCCGCTTTATTCGTCGCGGGTGCCGATACTGGGGAATGACGTCCTGCGGTCGTGGATGGAGCGCGTGCGCAAGCTGGGAGTGCCGAGCGTGTGGCTTACTTCCAGTTCCAGCGACGAGACCGTAGCTGGTTCTGTGCTGGCTGGGTTTGCCCGACAGGGAGTCGAACGGCTTCTGGTGATTAAGCTCAAGTCTTATGCGGAGTTGGATCTCGCCGATTTGCTCCGCTTTCATTGCGAGAAACGGAACCCGGTTACCGAGGCCGAGGACGCCCGAGGGCAGTTGGGAGTTTCTTTGTCGGACCATCTCGCACTGCGCATGGCTGGGGAGAAACACGAACTTCCCGGCGCTGCAGACGACCACTGGCGAAATGCTTATGAATTTAGCGGATATGCCAAGCGCATCTTGTCCGCCCGCGAAAGGCAGGAACTGGTTCGAGATGGACTGACTGGGGCCTGCGCCATCCGCCCGTTGGGAACCGAGATTCGTGAGCAGGTATGGATCGGGGAGGGTGTGAAACTGGCAGATTCGGTGAAGGTCATCGGTCCGAGCTATATCGGAGCGCGCACCATCGTGCACGCTGGCGCAACCATCGGCCCCTTTGCTTCGGTGGAACCTGATTGCGTGGTGGATTGCGGAACTACGGTGGAGCGGTCCACGGTTCTGCCGTATACCTACCTGGCACCGGGCCTTCTGATACGTCGCGAACTGGTGGACGGAGGATATTTGGAAAATATGGGTTGGGGGGCGGTTGCAGATCTGCAACCTGCAGGTTTGGGAAGCAGGATTCACCGCATTAAAGAGCGCAGACAAGCATTCAGCAAGACTGCGACCGACGTGGTCTCGCGAGCAAATCGAGACGCCGCGCGGGGCTTTGCTCGGCCGCCCACGGCTTCGCAGCCGTGGGTCCAGGTGCAGTTATGAAGAACCCTTGGACCATTCTTCCCTTTCCCTGCGCCTCGAGTGCTTCTGGCCGCCGTACGCTGCGGAAAGATCTGCTAAGCGCCCTGGGCGCTTCCGGGTCTCCCGTGATTGTGGATTTATCGGCCTGTCGCACCTTGAATCATGAAGACATCGATTTGCTGCTAGAGTGCGTGGCGCAAGTGTCGGGCCGGGATACGCAGGTACTCTTCGTCGCAGGCTCTCGCGTCAACCGGGTGCTCCTCGAAGTGACCCGAATTTCTTCGCTTGTGCCCGTTTTCGATTCGGTAAATGAAGCGCTGGCTTATCCGCAGGTTGCGGTGAAGCACGATGCCGAAAATCGGCTTGCGAGCTAGTCTGAGGAACTTTGGAGTGCGCAAAATGAATCGAACCAGTCGTGGATGTTCAAAATGCTTCTCGATCGCGATGTTGGCAGGCACATTTCTTCTCTCGAGCGAGACATCTCTTTTGGCGAGCCCTCCCCAGTCTAGCCAGTCGAGCGCAACCAGCCAGAAGCAGGACGATCCGTTGCCGGATGCCCCGCAGCCGCAGTCAGCACAGTCACCGAGCCAGCAGCCCGCACCCGTTCCCTCAGGAGCCGCTGGAGCGAAGGCCGCACAAGTGAAAGGAGCTCCAGTGGCCGAGCCCGTGGGCGCGGCAGTAGCGCCCGCCCGTCAGCGCGGTCATCGCTCTCTCCTGATTAAGCTGGGCGTGCTGGCGGGAGCCGGAATCGCCGTCGGAGCAGCTGTTGGCTTGGCGGAGAGAAGTCCGGCGCGGCCGCCCGGAAGTTCACCATCACCATCATCGTCGTCCATTCGCCCATGAATACGGAGTTCTTCAATCAATGATTTCCAATAATGCCACTGCGCAGGCCATTGCCGCACGCCCGTTTGTGATTAGCTTCTCGGGAATTGACGGAGCGGGGAAGACGACGCAAATCGAGTACCTCTCATCGTATCTGCAGAAACAGGGCCTTCGTGTCGCACGGCTCAGCTTCTGGGACCACGTCGCGGTTTGGTCGAAAATGCGCGCTGGAGTCGGCGATCGATCAGCCGACCTGCTCCGCGGAGATGAAATGGCAGAGCGTCCATTCGCCCCCAGGAACAATAAATCCGTTCGGACCTGGTATTTGACCGCGGCCCGGTGGGGGTTTTATATGTTGGATATTGCTCGATTGCGCCGCATACTTGCCGGTCAACAGATCAAGAGCTGTGACGTCGTGATCTTCGATCGCTATGTGTACGACCAAATCGCGAACATTTATTCGCCATCACTCGCCGCTCGTGTTTACGCCAAGTTTCTCTCGAAGCTGACTCCTGCTCCCGACCTGGCCTTCGTGATCGACGCGTCACCCGCGGCAGCGTTTGCCAGGAAGCCGGAATACCCACTGGAATTCGTGCATCGGAATCGGCAGAATTTTCTGCTGCTCCAGGAAATTGTGCCGCGGCTGATCATCGTTCCCCCCGCCGGGGCGGAGCAGGTGAGAAGTGAAATTTGCAGCCATGTCAGCCAATCGCGGCTCGGAGCGGGCGCTTTGCCTGAGGAAAAGACTGAGGCCACCGTGGACGCGGCAGTAGTCCGGATGCAGACTTAACGTAGGGTGCGAAACGAACCAACGGCAAGGGTCCAGGTTCCATCCAACTGTCACGTGTGACTGGAAGGGGCCTCGAATGATACCTGGAGTTTCTGAGAATAGTTTTGCCGTGGTCGTGCCGACGCTCGATGAAGCCGGAAATATCGACAAAGTCCTCACCGAACTCAGTGATGGGCTGAGCGAGACGCGGTATGACTACGAGATCATCGTAGTCGATGACGGAAGCACCGACGGAACGGTGGAGAAGGTTCGTGACTGGGCAAAACGAGATCCACGCGTTCGCCTCCTCTCACGAGCGGGAGAACGAGGGTTAGCAGGGGCTGTGCTATACGGCTGGAGTCAATCCACCGCGAACCTGCTCGGCGTAATCGACGCTGACCTGCAGCATCCCCCGGAATTACTGCCGGAACTGTTGAGGGCGACTGAACAAGCCGATATCGCGATCGCCAGCCGCTACGCTCAGCATCACGGAACCAAAGGCTGGAATCCGCTGCGCGCTGCCGTTTCCCGCCTGAGCACGCTCGTGGCATCGCCTCTGATTTACAAGAAGCACCTCCGGGTCACGGATCCCATGTCGGGTTTTTTCGTAATCCATCGCCGCTGCATCGAAGGGCTGACCTTCCAGACCACCGGCTTCAAACTCTTGCTTGAAATCCTGGTTCGCGGGCGCATTCGGAAGGCACAAGAGATCCCTTATCAATTCGGTCTTCGCCATGCGGGTCGAAGCAAGGCGAGTGCGACCGTCGCTCTTCACTATTTGCACCTTCTGGGCCGGCTCTCGCGGGATCTGGTGCTGCGTTCGAGTGAGCAGTGAAGATTGCGCTCATCACCTCGTTTCCGCCGAGCCGCCATGCTCTCAACGAGTATGGTTTCCACGTGGCGGAGCAACTTCGGCAGGAGCGCGCTATTGATCTGACGGTCTTGGCGGATTATCTCCCCGCGCCCGCCGACGAACTGCCCGGCTTTAAAGTCATTCGCTGTTGGGGTTTTGAAAAGACTGGCAACCTGGCCAGTCTGGTGCGCGCCATCCGAAAGGTGAAGCCCGATGTGGCCTGGTTCAATCTGGGTTTCGCCAGCTTCGGCTCCCGTCCTCTTTCGGCGGTGCTCGGCCTCATCACGCCGGCTGCGGCCCGACTGAGCGGAGCGTATTCGCACGTTACCTTGCACCAGTTGTTCGAGACGGTAAACCTGGAGGATGCCGCCGTTAGATCGCCCCGGCTCTACCGGGTGGGTGGCTGGCTGGCAACGCATTTACTGTTGAGTGCGAACTCGCTTTCTGTACTCATGCCCGGCTACCGCCGAACTTTGGATGAGAAATACCGGCGCGGCCGGGTCAATGTGCGGTCGCACGGGATCTTTGCCGGGATGCCGGACCCTCCGGACTTTACCCGGCGGGGAAACCCGACTCACCGCATTCTTGCATTCGGAAAGTGGGGGACTTATAAGCGTCTCGAGTTGCTGATCGAGGCGTTTAATCGGGTGGCAGAGAAGTTCCCCAATGTAAACCTGATAATCGGTGGCGGCGATCATCCTAAAACTCCTGGCTATGTGGCCTCGATGGCGCAGCGCCATGCGAACGATCGCATTCGCTTTCTGGGCTATGTGCCAGAGGAGTCGATTCCCGACCTGTTTCGTGAGGCAAGCGTGGCGGTGATGCCATACACGTCGTCCGCCGGCTCCAGCGGCGTGGCGCACCTCGCGGCGCAGTACGGAGTGCCGGTCATCGCATCCGGCATCCCGGACTTTCGCGATCTCGCGGAGCATGAGGGAATTGCCATGCGATTCTTCACTCCAGGCGATGTCGAGAGCCTGGTCGAGCAACTGCTTCTTGCCCTGAATTCTCCAGATGAATTGAAAGCGATGGCCAGCCAGAGTTACGCTGCCGGGGTGGCGATGAGCATGCCGCTCGTGGTGCGGGAATACATCCGGGCTTTCCGTCAGCAGGAGCGCGTCAAGATTCTGCAGTTGGCCGCCAACTTGCGTCGCGCCGGTCAATTCCACAAGGCGGGGGAGCTTGCTCGCACCGTGGGCGAGAAGATTCAAAAATGGCAGGAAGAAGACGCGATCATGACGTCCGCTGTTTAGCCCCGCACATTCAATGCTGGTGGTTTCGAGCCCGGCAGGCCCCAACCGATAGCTACAGCTGCCTCAACCGATCGGCGAGGTGTGTGTCTATTTCTGATCTGGATGCTGAGGCGGCAAGTTCTGCGGCAGCGAGGAATTTTCCGGCTGCGGGCCTGGTACTGCATTCCGGTCTGGTTCGGAACTCGGCGGCGGCAACGCCGGGAGCGCCGGGGCTTGCACCCCGATCGCAGGCACGGGCGTCGCGTCCTGCTCACTGTTTGCAGAGACCCCATCGCGGCGCTTGAGTTCGATCGGTCTTCGTGCGCGGCGCTTTGCCTCTTGAACCGCTTTCAGCGTGGCCTCCACATCTGACTGGTTATTATCAGCCAGGTTGTCGATCTTCTGTCCCTCGGCATCACGACGCGTGGAATAGCTGACTCGGGCCTTGGCGTCTCCTCCAGAGCGTGCGGCCTCGTAATACATTTCGGCACTCTCCCGGTCGCCGTCCGACTCGGCGAGATAGCCCAGATTGTTCAGGGTGAACGCATTTTGGGCATCTTGATGATATGCCTGCAGGAAAAACTCCCTCGCAACCAATGGATGATTGTCGTTCAGCGCCGCCACTCCACGCAGATTGAGGCGAGCGGTCGTTGCCTCGACGCCTTCACCCCGGGCAATCTGCTGACTGACCTCTGCCGCGTTTCCCGCGGCCACCTCGCTGATTGGCCGGCCGCGCCACTTCACCCGCGGAGTCACCACCACGCGCTCGGTCGAATGCAGGCTGGCCGCCGCCGAATAGCATCGCAACGCTCCCTCGATATCTCCGACGGCCTCCAACGCGTAGCCCAGATTGTTCAGCAGAAACGGATCGCGGGGATGACGCGGCAAGGCGGATTGCAGCAGATTCCGGGCTTCAAACACGTGCCCTTGTTGAAGCAGCACGATCGCGCGCTCGTTGAGCTTGCTAAGCTCGTGGTCAGAGTCCTGCACTTGCCGGAATGCCTCATCCAGAGGCTTGCCCTTGAGGGCAGCCTCGCTGGACTGGTCGATTATGGCATCCGTATGGTCTCGCGCCGCCAGTGCATAGTAGCGCAGGGCGCGATCGGCATCGCCCTCCAATTCGGCGATATATCCGAGATTATTCAACGTGAAGGGGTCGTCCGGATCCAGCAGGTAGGCTCGATAGAAGAGCTGCTTGGCCTTTTTCTGGTGTCCGTGCTTGAGTTCGGCAACCCCATCGCGGTTCAGCTTCTGGCTGGGCGTGGATACGCTGCGCTGTGGAACAGGAATCTTCAAATCGCGTGCGAAACCCTGGCTGCCAGCGAAAAGTTGCATCACCAGCAAGCCCGGAATCGCAACCAGTCTTCCCACCTTAGTCAAATTCATTTCGCCGCCGCCACTATGATGTCTGAAAGCCAGCGTTCGGTTGGACTACAGGAAATACCCGATGCCGCCACGGCCCATCCGAGATCCACCCGTTTAGCATCCAAGTACCGATGACTAGGTTTCTCTGGGCAACGCTGTTGATAGCCGGCTGTGCGCAGGCGCAGGTGGCCGCGCCCCCCACATCTCCCGCCGCATCAGATGCCGCCCCGCCGAAAGCGGCCGCGGCAGACAGTTTGTTCCCGGCACGGGAGCTGGGCGGCAAGGTGAGCCTGGTGCGCGGCGTATTAAAGCGGCTGGACCCGATCCACGATCAGCTGTTGATTCACGTATTCGGAGGCGGCAATCTCCGCATTGCTTTCGATGGGCGGACTCAACTTATTTCGGAAAATGCGCACGCGGATGTGATCAGCATTCCGGTAGGATCCGTGGTGTCGGTCGACACGGTGATCGACGGTGGAAAGCTGTTTGCGCGCTCGGTGCGAACCGGCCCGTCCAATGCGGTTGAACTCAATGGGCAGGTCGTCCGGTACGACGAGGGTAGGTCTCAGCTCACCCTGCGCGATCCCATGAGCCCGCAAAATATTTCGCTGCGGATTACATCCAGCACGACCGTGATCAACCGCGGCCAGCCCGCCTCGCCGCAGGCGTTGTCTCCAGGCATGCTGGTGCGGGTGCAGCTGTCCCCGGCGCGGAATGTGGCGAAGAATGTTGAGATTCTCGCCGAGCGTGGGAGTTCTTTTACGTTTGAGGGTCGAATTGTCTCTGTCGACCTGCGCTCGCGCGTCCTGGCAGTGTCGAGCGATTCCGACCAAAGTGTTCACGAACTCGCCATCAACTCGCTCGATAAGGCGAGTCTTGGTCTTTTGCGAGAGGGTGCCGAGGTTAGCATTCAGGCCGAGTTCGATGGAGACCGCTACAACGCTCGCACTGTGACCCTGGAGTCGCGGAATCCGTAAGTCTCTCGCCACCGAATGTGGCGCTTCCTGCAGATTTTCAAGGCATCTCCATTTCGGTCATCGCCAGTATGACCGCGCCACGCGATGATTCGTCTTGATGGCGGAAGAGTGGAATCACCACGACCACAAGCAGTCCGGACATCACGAACAGTTGGACCAGAATCACCTGGGACAAGGAACCGTGATAACGCCAGATCGCTCCGGCCAGCAGGGCGCTCGCGCCCAACTGCACCCACGCCGCGGTGCCGATGCGCCGCGAGATCTCGTACATCATGATGACTACGGCAATACAATAAACCCCGGTCATGACTGCATATTCTGTCAAGAGCGAGGAGAATGGCGTTGCCGTGCCCAGCAAGAACGGCTTTCCGAGCAGAAAGGTCCATAGGGCATGCGGTACCAGGGCCACAGCCGCAATGAATACGGAAATGACCGATCCCACAAGGAGCAATCCGGTATACAGCACGGACCGCCCTTTCTGTTGACGCGTATGACTCGCCGACACCGGGAACATGCTGCTCACTACCGACCATGACAACATAAAGACCACGCGTCCCACCAGAGCCACGGCTGCGTAGATTCCCGCTTCCGGCGGGGAGAAGAAATGCTTCACCAGCAAGATATCGAGGTTACTGAGAATCACCTGTCCCACGAAGTACGTCACGGCCTGCATGCCCTCGCCAAAAGGCGCGATCCTGATCAGTCCCGGTGCAATGCGATACTGGGCTTCCGGCTTGCCGACGATATACGCAGCGACGATGGAGAGCAGTACCGCTGTCATCACACCCGTCACGCCCATCCCGAAATGCAGGAAGAGGAGAACCGCGCCCAACTTAACCGCCACCTCCACGACCACATTGATGGCGAGGCCGCGAAAGTTGTAGCACCCTTGCATTTTTCCCCGACGTACTCCGAGCGGGATGTACACTCCGGCTGCGATTGCCAGCAGCACAAGGTCATGCTGCGCCGGCAGGTGGAAATACGACTTGAGGTAGGCGCTGCCCGCGGCGACGAGTACGGCAATTCCCAGGCTTGCCTGCCATGCTCGGCGCAGCATGCTTGCATAAATCTGCGCTCGGACGTGCTCGTCAGAGCTACGTGCGATGAACTTTGAAGTGATGATCTGAAACGATAAGGTGATCGCCGTCACCAGCATGAGCAGCGTATATAAAGCAGAGGCGTGGCCGAAGCCGGAAGCACCTAACATCCGCGCGATCAGGATGTTGTAGAAGAGGTTGGTTGCGGCGACCAGCCCGGTGCTCAGCAACAGGATGGCGCTGCCTCGCACCACGCGCCCATGCAAGAGTTCGCGATCGTTTGGCCTTATCGCCACTTCCGTTTCTGGAGGTATGGTCATAGGGAGGTTTGCGGTCCCCAGGCGGTTGGCGCCTCCGGAAGCAGCGTCAAAAAGTGAACTGCGCCTGCGGGACGATCTGGGTGTGCCCCTGTCCCGGAAAGTCATAAAAGCTTTGCTGCGCCAGACCGAAAGAAAATCTCAAGGGGTGAGCGATTTCTGCCGTATCCGCGCCCAGGTTCCTGCCCCAGCCCCGCTCGCGGGTGTAGGAGAGCATGATGCTCGATGCCACATTGTCGTAGGCGTGAAAGCCCCGCCCTGAAGACCACGCGCCTGAGGCGGAAAACATCCAGTGCTCGTTGACTTCGTCATCCAGCGTAAAGCGCGGACGAAGAGTTTGGGCGATCGCGTACTCATCGCCTTCGACCCGCCAAGCGCGCAGAAACTCCGCCACCGCCGACGCGCGGATGCGGGAACCGAACCTGCGCTGCACGCCCGCATAGGAAATCGTCTGGTAGTACTCCTGTATCGCTGGTCCGAAGAGCAAATCAACTCCACTGTAGCCGGTCAGCAGCGCGGTCTTGCCCCAAGGACGACCCACTCTAAAATCGAGAGCGCCAGATAATTGCCGCGAGTGCAGATTCTGGTCCGTGAATGGACCAGCTTCGCGGATCAAATTGCCGGAAACCGAGAGCCAATTGCCGATTGGGCTGCTGGCTACATACAGGAACTGGCGAAACAGATTCTGATCCATCGCCACCGGCACCAGCGTGTCTCGCCGGATCGTGTACTGCAGGCCGGGCATTATGCTTAGCTTCACGGGGCCAAGTTGCACGATCGGCGCCGCGGATATATTAAAAGTGGTATCGAATGTATTGCGATTCTGAATCAGAAGCTCACTCGGAAATGAAAAGCTGCCCTGAGCATTGCGCTCACCGACGAAACCTTGAATCGGAATGAGCGAGTCTGGCCGGAATTGAAAGCGCGAGTCGGCGAAGGTCTCAATCGTACGCCGCGGAGGCGGTAACAATGGTCCGTTGTCTTGCAGGCCGAGCAGGCGGGCGTCCATTTGATAGATGTTTTCATCCTCAAACACCGCACCGACACGCACCCCAGGATTCACACCGAGGCGATCTGTGATGGGACGCCCCGCTTCTTCGGCCAGTTCAATTTCCGTGGCGCGGATCGCCGGGTCCTGCGGATCCAGTTCATTGGCCTGGGTGAAGCTCGCCAGCGCGCGATCATACTGGCCGCGCTGCCGGTAGACGTTGCCCTGGGTGACCAGAAAATCAAAGTTGTTCTTGCGCTCCGGATCGCCGGACAGGCTGGCCAATTGCAATTCCGCGCTGCGCGTATCGCCCAGGGCCAGCGACGCATTTGCCATACCCACTGCCACCGCGGTGTCATCCGCGCCCAGCGCCTGTGCGCGCCCATACATCCGCTGCGCCAGTGGATACTCGTGGATAATCGTCAGAACATCGGCCGCGTTCAGGTAGTCTTCCGCGGAAGTCACATCGGTAGGTGCGACTCTCGCTTCGGCAAAACCGAGCGCCACTTGTTGTTGCGCGTCGGCTGCCTTGCCTTCTTCCGCAAACAGCTGGCCCAAGGCAAGCCGCACCTGCAGGCGATCTTCGTCGGAGCCTTCCAGCGCCCGCGCGTACCTGGTCATGGCCTGGTCGCGATGGCCGAGGATGCGCAGGGCGTCCGCAGTCACCAACAGGACTTTGTAATCTTTCCCGCCCGTACTCTCCGCCGCATCAATTGCCTGCATGGCCTCGGCCGGCCGGTGAAGCTTCGCATAGCATCTTGCCAGGTCCGCCGAAATCATCGGGTTCTCCGGCGCGACGGCGAGCGCGGTGTGCAGCGTGTCTGCCGCGTTGGCATACTTGTGCTCCCGGTACTGCACATCGGCAAGCGCAATATAGGAAGTCGGAGAATTCGGGTTCAGCTTCAGAGCGCGCCTGTATTCGCCTTCTGCGCGCGACAGCATCGCTCGCTGGCGGTAACCCTCAGCTTTAAGCAGATGCAGACTCTCCGAATCGGGAAGCAAACGGCTCGCTACTTCAGCCTCCTTCAGCGCTTCCGTGGAGCGCCGCAGCTGCAGCAGGGCGTAGGCGAGCCCCAGGTGTGCTTCGCCGTATTGCGGATTCAGCGACAAGGCTTTGCGGAAGTCCCGTTCAGCCTTCGTCGCCAGGCGCATATCGTTGTAGACATAGCCCCGGTTCATGTAACCCACTGCGATCGTGGGATCGATCTCCAAAGCTCGCGTGAAGTCGTCGACGGCAGCCTGGTGCTCGTGGTGGTCGGCGTGCACGTAACCCGCTATCAGCGGCAGGTCGCGATCGCCTGTGAGAACGGGTTCAAAGCGATCTACGATCTTCATGGCTTCGTCCAGACGCCCGAGAAACAGAAGGTCATAGGCAAGATAGTCGACCGCCTCACGATCCTTAGGGAGCTTCTGGATTACCTGGTACCCAAGATCGGCCGACGCCGCGTAGTTTCCGGTGATCGTCAAGTACCGCTCATGCTCCCGCATGACTTGCGGATCTTGCCGCACTCCCTCCGAAGCGCGCGCGAGCCACTCTTTGACTTCGGCGGTATGGTGTGCTTCGAGTGCCGCATTCATCGCATCGGAAACAATCAGTGGATTATTCGGCGACCTCTGGAACGCCTGCTCGTAACTCTGTTGGGCTTCCGGAAACTGACGGTTCTCGCTGTACAAATCACCGAGAGCCACGTAAGGCGCATAGTCGTCGGAATGCCTCTTGGCAAATTCCAGGAAATAGCCGCGGGCAGCTTGGGAGTCGCCCATCTCGCGTGACAGGAAACCGAGCGAGCCCAACGCCTCGGCATTCGACGGATCGATAACCAGCGCCTCGCGATAGGTCTTGCGGGCTTCTTCCTTTCGCTGCGTCTTCCAAAGAAGATTCGCGTAGTTAAGAAGCAACATGGCGTTGCGAGGTTCGAGTCGGATGGCTTCTTTTAAATCTTTTTCAGCAGAATCGACATCGCCCGCCGCCACTTCGGTTGCGGCTCGGACGCGCAGAAACTCGGGCCGCTCAGGTCCAGACACATCCATGGCACTGATCGCGCTCGCCGCGTCTTTCGTGACCCGCTCAGCATTCGCCGTATCTCCGGCATCGCGGTAAACCTGGGCAAGATCGACGCGCAACGAGATTGGATACAGCACACCCTCCGGCACACCGGCGCCCAGATGCTGCAGCGCAGCCTCGTATTCGCGGATCGCATCTTCGTCGCGATGCTGGGTTGCATCGAGCCTTCCCCGCAAGGCATACACGCGGTAGTGCTCGGGATTCAGCTTTGCGGCCTGAGCCAGAAGGGCCGCGGCTTTATCGAACTCGCCAACATTGAGCATGGCTTGCGCGGCATTCAGTTGGATTTCAATATCCTGCGGAGCCCGGCCTGCCGCTGCGCCATAATTGCGCGCAGCTGCCTGTGCGTTCCCGGCCAGCGCATAGGAATATCCCAGTTCCGCGAGTGTACCCGCGTCTTTCGCGTGCAAGTCTTCCAGGATGCGGATCGCCTCCGCGTATTGGCCCGTGTCGCGGTAGTAGGAGGCAACGGCTCGCAGCACCTCGGGATTATCCGGAGCCGAATGGCGTGCCCGCTCCAGCATTTTGTGCGCTGATTCGCCATCTCCTATTCGCTCGTAGGCGCGCGCCAGCAGAAGTTCGGTTCGCGCCGACGCCTTTACCGCGTCTGAGCGTTGGAGAAAGTCGACAGCTTGTTTCGGATCGGTGGTCAGCAGAAGTTCACCCGCGAGCTGAAGGTCCACAGCGCTCTTGGGATTCGCGGCCAACACCTCTTCCAGCGTCTGCTGCGCCTCCGCGGTGCGGCCCATCCGGGCATAGGTTTGCGCCAGACCGGAAAGCCCCTCCACCGAAGAGGGTCTTAGAGTAAGACCTCGGCGATAGGCATCGACAGACAGCGAATACTGTCCACTCAGCCGGGCGGCGTAGGCCAGCGTAAACCAGAGATCAGGATTCTGTGGAGCGGCATTCACTGCGCGCTGGGCATGCATGGTCGCGCCTGCCGCGTCTCCGTGTTGCAGAGCGGTCTGCGCGGCTCGCGCCTCGCGCGCCACCTCAATGCTTGCACCCCAGCCCATTCCAGTCTCGTTCCTTGCAGGCGCTGCGGCTGTCTTTTTCGAAGGCGCGGCCGAAGTGGAAGAGGTCTGGCCGTTCACGTCGAAGGTCTGGGCCGCGCCGGTTGTGGCCACAAGCAGGACTGCAAGCCCCACCCAACCCGTGAATCCCCAGCCCTTGAACGCTGATTGCACTATCTTCTCCTTAGTCCTCGCCCCAACCTCTTGGCTGATAATCCGGCTAGCGGGTCAGGTACACACCTGACCTTCCGTTGCCGCTCAGATGCAAAAGACTCCCGCCGTGGTTGGGCACCTTTGCACGCGCGGTGACATCCACTTCCCAAAAAAACGTACCAACCCTTGCCCGGCTTCCGGGAATCCAACCCTGCGACTCAATGAGAGACCGTACGGCAACATTCGCTCTTCCGACTGAGACCAGCTTTTGGCAACGTCCGATTCCCGTTGCTGCGATCATCCTGCTGACGCTCGCGATTCATGGGCCGTTGCTGATCATGGAGTTGCCAGCGACTACGTCTTATGACGCAAACTTGCACATCTTTTTTGCGTCGCACTATGCTCATCACTGGTTCAATCCGTGGAATGAAAAATGGTTCGGCGGCTTCTCCCAAACCACTTACCCTCCTCTGATTCACCAGTGGATTGCGCTGCTCTCATATGTCGTCGGGCTGACCGAGGCGTTCATGCTGGTGCAGTTGGCCGCTGTCGTCCTGCTTGCCCTGGGCGCCTACCGGTTTGCGCAACTTTGGGTGGATGACCGTGCAGCCAGCTATGCGGGAGTTCTGGCCGTATTCGCCGGCAGCATCGCATTCCTTGTCTATTCGGCCGGGCAATTGCCTACCACGATGTCAGCGTCTTTGTACTTTCTGGCTCTCCCTTATTTTTATTCGTGGTGCATCTCGGCCAGCTGGCGATCCCTGCTGAAGGGCATTGCTCTCACGCTGGCGGCCGCATCGGCCCATCACGTCACTCTCATCTTCGGCTCCGTGCTCTTTGCTCTACCCGTCTTGTGGCTGGCTTGGTACGACGGCCGCGAGAAGAAGCAACCCGGCGCCTCAATCATCGGGCGCGGTCTTGTTTTTGCCGCGATTGCCGCAGCGGGGGTTGGTATCGTCCTGTTGCCTTACTGGATCGCGATCATCCGGCATCCCATCGACCAGTTGCCCATTCCGCACGCCAGCCGTTCAAACCTGCTGATGAATTGGGTCTACGGCATGAATTACTTCATCGTGCCTTATGGCGCTTTGATCCTGGCCCTTCCTTTCATTGTGATCAAAGGCGCGTCGAATCCTCGCTTGCGAGTGCTGCTGCTTGCGTTCTGGGTAACATTCCTGATTGCGCTTGGTGGCACCACGCCGGTCCCGCGCTGGATCTTCGGCCGGGCCTTCGAAATTCTTACCTACGAGCGCTTCACTCTGTGGGCGACCGTGCTGGCGTTGCCGATTGTTGGATTGCTCGTGGCGCAAGTCATCGACCGCTTCCCACGCAGGGGTGCCATCGCCGTCAGCGCCGCCGCCATTGCCAGTCTGGCGCTTGCGCTGGGTTGGCTGTCCTGGAGCCCCTTCCGGGTGAACAGCTCGCTCAATGTAGATTCAGTGGTCGGATTCCTGAATCGTGACGGCCACGATCAGTACCGGTATCTCACCCTCGGATTTGGCAACGCCCTCTCCAAGGTTTCGACTTATACAACCGCGAACAGCGTGGATGGCGAATACAACTCGGCCCGCCTGCTGCCTGAGATGACGCGTTACGGCGCAGCGCAGCTGACCAGCGCGAAGTACTTCGGCGTTGCTGGCATGGATTCACTTCGCGCCATGCTTCAGCATGCCGATCATTACGGCCTGAAGTTTATTTTCGTGCACGATCCGTTCTATGAGCCTCTTCTCGTCTTCGGCGGATGGCGCCAGATCGAGAGCTATGACTCCGGTACCATCACCGTCTGGTCCAAGGATGACGCGCCTCCGGCGCGGAAGATCCCGTCTGACGCCATGCCGGCTCCATGGGAAGGATGGATGTGGGGCGTGCTGCCCATTGGCAGCAGCCTCCTGGCAATTCTATTCGTGTGGTTGCTGGCTGAGCCGCGTCGCGTGCGGGTCGAACCGTTCCGCGTGCAGGAACAGGCCACGCTTCCCAGCGAAGCGCGGGAAGGCGTTTATGCCGACGAGGTGCACTCATGAAATGGGCGCTGGTTGCATTTCTCGGCATTGCTACGGCGGCCCTGGTCGCTTTTTCGTGGCTGCAGTCGGGAGGGTTGAAGCAGCATGCCATGTTCTCTGCGGCAACTCCCGAAGAAGCCGTGCAGGGGCTGATGAGCCAGATTCAAGCTCACAAGTACCAGCAGGCTTATGCTTCGCTCGATCACAGCAGCGGTACAGATCTGGAATCTTTCACTCGCGATGTGGCGGGGAGCGACGGCAGCTTGCGCACCTACTCCTCGCTGCAGGCCGCGGAAGTTTCGCCGTTGCACGCCGACGCTGACCAGGCTCTGGTGCGTGTCCTGATGAATTGGTCGAGCGCCGTGGGCTCGCTCGATGATGTGCGGGATTTGCGCGTGCGCCGCGATGGTCCGGTCTGGCGTGTGGTGTGGCCGAAACCGGCGTTTTCGACGGTGCCCCCGCAGGTGATATCGGTGAACTACCTGAGCTGGGACATCATCGGCCGCAACAGGTCGCAGAATTGGGGCGCGCAGGAAGTGGACTCGCCGAAAGTGCGCATCACCTCCATGAACGCCATTTCGCGCCCCGGCCGCGTCGTGATTCTCGGGGAAGTCGAGAATGAAGACACGGTGCCCGCATATCTGAACGTGAATGCGACGCTGCTGAAAGCCGACGGTTCTCCTATCGAGGAAGAAGGCAGCTTTGATCTGATTTCGCACGTGCTGCTCCCCAAGCAGGTTTCGCCTTTCCGCATCGACTTTCCGGGTGTTCGCATGGATGCCGTAAAGAGTGTTCGCATGGATGCACGTGCGCTCTTAGTCCCAGCCAGTGCGGATCCGGTGATCGCGGTCAGCGACCAGGCGTTGAGCAAGGACGGATTGAACCGAAACGTGTTGAAGGGCGAATTAGTGAATCAGAGCGGCCGCCCCGTCAACATCGCGCAGGTCCTGGCAACTTACTACGACAATTCTGGCAAGGTAATCTGGGTCTCGGATGGTTATGTAGATCAGGCGCTCATGCCGCAAGTGCCCGTGCCGTTTGCCGTCGACATCCCGGATGACATCGCAGGGCGGATGAAGAATTATCGCGTCATCGTCAACCACTACTCGCGAGCGGGCAGCTAGCATGAAACGGAATGCCCGCAGCAATTTCGCATTATGCAAGCGTCTAACCGGATTGACATTGTTGTGGGTGTTGTCTGGTTCGGCAAGAGCTGCCGATCTGCACGTGCCAGCGACTGTGGAAGCAGGCCAAGCCTTCTCGATTCCCGTCCCGGGCTCCGGACAAGCCAACTTTTATCTCATTGGGCCTGATCTTGCTGTGAAACGTACCGTGAGTCTTGGGAGCGACCTGCAGATTGAATCCAGCGACGTGCGCAGCGCGGGCCGCTATCAGATCATCCTCTGCGACTCATCCTGTTATTCGGCAACCTTCGAAGTGAAGGCCGCGCAGCCGGCGCACCTGAGCTTTTTTCTACATCCGTCGCGCGTGCCTGTCTCTACTCCCGATTCGATCGATGCCACCGCCTTTGTGTTTGACCAGTACTTCAATTTGGTCTTGACTCCGGCTGCAGTGGATTTCCGCATCACCCCGGCCAGCGGGGCCAGCTTTTCACGGCGAAGTATCACCCGCGACGGTGTGACGTGGATGCGAATGGGTTCGACGCCACATGAGGGGCCGGTTCAGGTGACTGCAGTCTTAGGCAATGCGGAAGAAGCACGAGTGATTCAACAGGTCGCAGCGGAAGCGTGTGGATTGCGCATGAAAGCGATAGGGAGCGGGAAGATGGTGACCCTCGAAACTGATCCCGTTCGCGATTGCAGCGGCAATGCGCTTCCCGATGGCACTGTCGTTTCGTTTACCAAGGTTGATAAAGAGGGCAAGAGCACGGTGGACACGCCGATCAAGAAGGGCATAGCGCGGGCACAGTTCAGCATCCACGGGCGGGCACAGATCAGCGTTGCGTGCGGCGTCGTGCTGGGCAACGAAGTTGCCCTCAACGGAGGAATATGACGAGTAGGGCCGAACTGACGAAGCTTGGATTCGTCAAGGCTGCGAGCTTCGTGATCGCAGCTTGTGTTCTGGCTGTCGCCCAATCCGCGCCCCAGCCTCAACCCCCGCAGATTCGGCTGCCCGAAGTCCACCTCGATGCTGGCGGACTTGCACCACGTACCATCGAGCAGCTCACGGGAATGACTATAGCGCGCCATTATGCGCTTGCATGGCGTGATCTGGCAGGAGCCCTGGAATCCAGCCGGACCGAGACGCTCGGCGAAGAGTTCGTCGGATTCGCTAAAGATCGGCTGAGGCAGAGAATCGGCGATCAACAAAAGACCGGCGTCCACGTCCGGATCGTCGACCACGGTCACCATCTGAAAGCAGTCTTTTACTCCACCGATGGGGCTGCCATGCAGCTTCTCGACGAAGCCCAATTGGAGATCCAGACCTTCGATGGAAACAAGTTGCTCGATACACAGATTGTGCCCCACGAGTACATGGTTCTCATGACCCCGGGCGCAGATCGCTGGTATGTTCGCGATCTCGAGGAAGTCTCTGACAAAACCTTCTAAGTCCCGGCTGCGAACGCCTGCAGCGAACCAACTTTTGGCAGCGCCGTCTCATCGTAAGCAGAGCAGGAAATCGCCGATGAAACTCTACCAGCTTGCCTTATTGGCGTACGTGGTGGTCGTAAGCTCCGCTCCGAGCGCGTGCACGCACGCGAATTCGAAAAATCTCGCGCTCAAGGATATCCCAGACTCCCCGGGCAACCCCAAGGTCCTCGCCGATTACCAGCCCTGGTTCGGGGACCCGGAGCACATCGATGTCGGCTATAACAGTCAGGATCCGAACGTCCTCCGCAAACAGATTGAGAGCGCGCGAAACGCAGGCATCTATGCCTTCGCGGTGGATTGGTACGGCGCCCGGCGCCCCTTTCTCGATCGCAGTACTGCCCTTCTCCAGCGAATTGCCAGCGAGCAGCACTTTCACATTGCGCTGATGTACGACGAAACCCAGGATGACACGGGACACGCTACCGACGAAGCCATGGAAGCGATGGAATTGGCGTATCAGAAATACATCGGTCCCGGCGCTCCAGGACGCGATGCCTACCTGCTGTACCGGGGGCGACCGGTCATCTTTGTGTTTCCCAAGCGAGGCCACACAGATTGGAGTCAGGTGCGGCAGCAGGTGAGCCAGTGGGAATCCCCGCCAATCCTGCTGTATGAGAATGACCCGCCACCGCAGTACGCCAAAGCTTTCGACGGTGAGTATGCGTGGGTGGAACCCGGGCACAAGGGGTGGGCAGCAGACGGTAAAGCGTGGGGCGAGGACTACTTGACCGATTTCTACACCAAGATGCGAACCAAACATCCGGACGAGGTTACGGTGGGCGGGGTGTGGCCGGGCTTCAACGATGCGAAGGCTTCCTGGAGCTTGGGCCGGCACATTGATGCACGATGCGGAAAGACGTTCGAAGACACCTTGCGTTTGTTCCAGGAGAACGATGAGCCTTCGCATCCCATACCGTTTGTCCTGATTGCTACCTGGAACGATTACGAAGAAGGAACGGCGATTGAGCGCGGCCTGCCGCACTGCGACGAATTGAAAGCAGATGCCGCGCACGGAGGGCGTCCATGACAAAAGCGAGAGAACGAGCATCTGCGATGTTCGAGATGCTGGCAGTGTTACACCTTCACGCGATCACACTCCCCGGCCAAGGTGAAACCAATCCGCAGCTCGAAGAGGTGCTTTCGGGATTGCAACAGATGTCCGAGGAAGAATGGTCCGGCTTTCTGCGCTTTGCGGAGCTGCAACGCGTATACCTTCGCACAGTGCAACTCTTGCGGGAACGGGCTCTGGCGGGCGCTGCCGTGCCCCGGTTCGACAGTCTTGAGGATCTGGCGCAAACCGAGGAACGGCGGATCGCAGGCGCACTCGCGATCCTGGACAGAGTTGTGCGCGCGCTCGAACTGACCGGGCACTCGCCCATCGTGATCAAAACCCTTGATCATTGGCCCGATATCGGCAGCGATCTTGATCTTTTCATCTCAGCCACCGAAAGCGATACCGTGCGCGTGATGCAGAGCGAGCTGCAAGCCGAACCGCAGCCGCAAAGTTGGGGCGATCGATTGGCGCACAAATGGAACTTCCGGATTCCGGGACTGCCCCAATTGGTGGAGATCCATGTAGGCTGTCTCGGACAAACCGGTGAGCAGGACGCGCTGCCTGCCCACTTGGAAAAAACCAGCGTGATGCGCGACGCAGGTCCCTTTCGCTTTCGTGTCCCGGCTCCGGAGGAGCAAGTCACACTCGCGACCCTGCAGAGGATGTATCGCCATTTCTACATTCGCTTCACTGACCTGCTGAACCTTACGGGGCTGGTGAGGGCAGGGCGTCTGGATTTTACCCGCCTGCGCACTTCGGCCCAGCGCTGGTCGGTCTGGCCGGGAGTGGCAACTCTGCTGAAGATTACATCGGACTACAACGAGCACGCGGGCGCTGGACCGCTTCCGCTGCCAGATTTTGTAGTGCGCTCGGCACGTTTCGGGGCCGCGGTCACGTACGTAGGGGAACAGTTTTTGCGCGTCCCCATCTTGCGTCATGGTTCGCAACTGTTCCTGCAGCAGCTCATCGGAACGGGAGCGGCACGACGCTTTCGCTCTGCGGCTCGCTTGTCTCTATTGCCGGCGCTGGCTGCCGCTGCATTTGTCGACCTCCGGATCACCGGAGACGACAAGGGGATTTGGTAAGGCGATAACTCCGCGGGTAGGCTATGCCAGAACGCCGCCTCCCGGAACCTGGCACTGGTTCATGGCAGCTGACCGCCATCAGAATCGCGTCAGCATCGAGGAAAAAGCTCCGAATGGCGTCTTCCCGCAACCTGCGAACAAAAGTGCTGAATGGCAGCATGATCATGCTAGTCAGCTCGGGATTCGTCGGAGCGCTGAACCTGCTCTACAATCTGGCGATTGCCCATAAGTTGGGCGCTGGCAGCTTCGGCCAGGCCAGTGCAATTTACACCGTGTTGATGCTGCTCTCCGCTGTTCACTTATCTTTCCAGCTGCTGTGTTCAAAGTTCGTCGCCAGAAACGATTCTCTGCCCGAGAAGATTGCAATCTACCGTTATTTTCATCGGCGGGCATGGATCTATGGCATCGGTGTCGGGCTGGCATTGTTCTGGAGTCGCTCTCTAATTTCCACGTATCTGAACTTGCCGACACCCAACTACATCATCATGCTCGCTGTAGCTACAGTTTTCTTCATCCCCTTGGGCGCCCGCCGGGGCTTGATGCAAGGGTTGTATGACTTTCGCCATCTAGCTGCGAATTTCATTCTCGAAGGGGTGGTCAAGGTCGGTGGCGCCTTCTTGTTCCTGGCGTTGGGGTGGGGAGTAGGCGGCGTCATTGCCGCAGTTATCGCCTCGATCGTGCTGGCCTACATACTGTCCGGGCCGCGCCGGGACTTAGTGCCTGATCCGCGCCCCGACTTGCCGCTGCCGGCTGCGCTGGGCGAAGGCGTGCAAGCCTCTCTGTTTTTTGCCGGGCAAGTGATCATAAACAACCTGGACATCATCCTGGTAAAGCATTTCTTTGCTGCCACTGAGGCGGGCGTGTACGCTGCAGTGGCGCTGGTGGGGCGAGTCGTTTACGTGCTTTCGTGGTCGGTGGTGAGCAGTATGTTCCCATTCTCCGCTGGCCGCGCCGAGGAGCGAGACAGCCGCGCGGTCCTGGGAACTGCGTTCGCGCTGGTTATTGTGATCTCTGGCCTGTTCACGCTTGCGGTGTGGGCCGCGCCGGTGCACGTCTGGCACTTTCTTCTAGGGAGTAACTTCCCTTTGAACCAAGGTGGATCGTATGGGGCGCTGTTGGTGTTATATGCCGCCACGACCGGGATTTACTCGCTTAGCGTCGTTTTGATGAGTTACGAGATATCGCGCAAGATTGGCCATGTCAGTTGGGTGCAACTCGGTTTCAGCGGAGCCATTATCGCAGGCATCTACCTTTTCCACGGCACGCTGCACGAGGTCATCATGGTGCAGACGGCATTGATGATGGCGCTTCTGGTGTGGGTATCAGTGCCGTTCTTACGGTTCGAAATTTACCAGCAGCCTCGGTCATTGATGAAGCCGCAATCAACGGGCAGCCTGACGAAGGTGCGGCGCGTGACTGAAGACGAAGCCATCGCAGAGTTCCTGAAAAGCGAATTTTATCAACCGGAATTCGACCCCTACCGCGAACCATTCCGTGACGTTGTGGCTCGTCCGGATCTCAGCAACCACGCTGATAACCGGCTGCGGCGCGCCCTCTTGTACCGGCGTCGTGGCAGACTCTGGCGCGAGATCCCGGCTGACACTGAGTGGTGGGAGGTCGAACTCCAGAGCAGTGATTTACCGCGTATTCGAGTGTTCCCGCGAGATCAGTGGCGGAAACACTCCAACCACAGTTATTACCTGCTGGATACTGCCGAACGCATCGGGGGTAAGATTTCCCGATCGTCTGACGCCTTCATTGACAAGCTTCTCTCGCTCCGCACCGAACTGGCGCATGCCCGGGCTACCGAAGGCGGCAGACGAGGCACGGTCTTGTTAATCGGCGTGGGCGAGGCCGGTCCTTTGACCATCATCGAAGGGAACCACCGCATGACTGCGGCCGCCTTGGTGTCACCACAGGATGCTCATTTGCATTTCCGTTTTCTATGCGGCTTTTCTCCGCACATGATGAATTGCTGCTGGTACCAGACGGACTTTTCCACGCTTCTGCGGTATGCGAAAAACTCATTCACGTGGTTGTTTGATAATTGCCAGGTAATCATTGACCAGGCGTTGCAGAGCAGGCCTGACCGCGAGGTGATTCCAGTGGCGCCGGATTTCCCCAACTTCTTATAAGCGCTGCGAGGTATGGACGACAGGGCCAGGAACCATGCGCCCGAAGCCCCGTTGTGCTCGGTGAAAATCCCTACATCCGGGCGGAGAATACCTTGGGTTTCCAGATTGTGTTGAGCCGCGGTATCCGTCTACTCGAATCGGGGCTCCCAAATACGGTGTCCACTCGATAGACGGAGGCGCTGGCCAACCGTAAGGTTTAGTAGGACGGGTGGGTTTGCATATGAGTTTTTGTTTTACAAAAGTGGCATTGGGTTTGAGCGCATCCAGTTCGTTATTAGAGGAAACACCGTGACCAGGCTCGACATGGCTGCGTCAACCGGACCTGCAACCAGCGTCTACCCTCGCGAGGCAGGCGCCGCGATTTCTGTTCGCGAAGTGCGCCCGCGCATGAATTCGCAATCGGCTTTATCGCCGAGCGCGTTCACGCTTAGCGACTCGTGGGGTCAGTACAGGGTTTCGAAAACACGGAGTGCGCTGGGCTCGATCCTGGCACACGTGGTGATCATCGGAGCCCTTCTCGCTCTCACGCTTCTGCCGCATCAAGTTCGATCCGAGGCAAAACCGGTCATGAGAGTCACACTGATCGCGCCTTCGCTCGAGTCCTACTCACTGCCGCTCGCGACCAAGCAGGCAGGAGGGGGCGGCGGCGGGGGAGATCGTGACAAGATAGAAGCGCCGCGAGGCGAGATTCCGCGCGCAGCCAAGGAACAAATCACGCCTCCGCAGATCGTGGTACGAAATGAACATCCGAAGCTGATGGTCGAGCCAACCGTGGTTGCGCCGCCGCAGGTCCGGATGGCCGTCTCAGCGCCGAACCTGGGACTTCCAACCGCGCCAGTTCTACCGAGCATCGTCGCCTCCAACGGGACAGGGTCGGGCGGCGGTATTGGGTCGGGCTCGGGAGGTGGAGTTGGCAAAGGAGCCGGTCCCGGTGTAGGCGAAGGTTCCGGAGGTGGCATCGGCGGAGGGACTTATAGAGTCGGAGGATCAGTGCTGGCACCGCGTCCATTGGCCATGCCCGATCCTGAGTACACTGAACAGGCGCGCGAGGCCAAGTTAGAGGGCATGTGCGTACTCGGGCTGATTGTAGGTGCTGACGGAAAACCACGGGATATTCGCGTGATCCGCAAACTGGGGCTGGGGCTGGACGAAAAGGCGATGATCGCCGTCAGTCAGTGGACATTCGCGCCCGCAACCAAAGACGGCACACCGGTGCCGGTGCAGATCAGCGTGCAGGTGAGTTTCAAACTGAATTGAGCCAGACAGGGTGCGCCTAGGCGGCCTGCACAATGCAGTTGCGTACAGCATACCGGACCAAGCCGGCAATCGAGTGGATATCAAGTTTTTGCATCACATTGGTGCGGTGAGTCTCGATTGTTTTGACGCTCAGATTCAACAGCACCGCCGCCTCCTTGCTGCTATTCCCTTCTGCCAAGAGCTGCACCACCTCCCGCTCCCGGGGAGTCAATCGATCTTTCACAGCATTGCCTGGATCGAGGTTGCGATGCAGGTATCCATCCAGCATCATCTTCGCCGCACGGGCCGTGAAGAAGGTGGCCCGTCTCTGCAGTGCCTCGACGGCCAACAACAAGTCTTGACCCGCATCCGACTTCAGAATGAAGCCGCGAGCCCCCGCTTCGAGTACCTGGCGAATCAATTCGTCCGACTCATACAGAGTGAGAATCAGGATCGGCGTTCCCGGTCTCGCCTTGAGAATCTGCCGTGCTGCATCCATCCCATTCAGCATCGGCATGGCTACGTCCAGCACGACCAGGTCCGGTTTCAATTCTGCGACTCTGGTCACTGCCTCTCGACCATCGCGAGCTTCGCCGCAAACCGACCATCCCGGGTGGGATTCGAGCAACGTGCGAATGCCGCAGCGCACCACATCGTGGTCGTCCGCGATAAATATTCGAAATGATTTCGTAGCCCGGCTCTCATTAGTCGCATGGCTGGGTGGGTGCCGGGGTACGACGGGCGTCATCCAGGCGTCCTGTGGGACTTGCTCACCGCGGACCTGCGGGTTGCCGCTACTGACCATCGGGAGGTGCTCGGAAGGTACGCGAATACCATTAGTGTCTGACATAAAACCAATCTAACATCGGGGCCTTTCATCATACTGATCAATAGAGGACAGTAGCGTTTACTCCCATTCGACGCGGCCTCTCAGGAGACCATGGGCTTGGGCGCTGGAAAGTGATCAATATTGCCCAGCTTTTCCCCGAGGCCCGAGATAAGTTTCCTGTACTGGTCCAATCAAATGGGACATCCTGAGGGTTTCGGCTGCTTAGAGGACGTTCTCATCAGCAGTGAACTGCGCTCCCGGCCTAACCGGATGCCGAATCTGCATACTGAGAGCGAGGCTCTGCGAATCCTTGCGCGGGTGATGGCGAATTCTCCAAGGCGGCTGCCGGGCACGCTTCTCCGGCTTGCGTTGGAACTGTGCGGGGCGGGCACTGCCGGCATTAGTTTGCTCGAAACCCATACGGAGAGTGAACCGATCTTTCGTTGGACCAACGTAGCGGGAGTGCTCAAAGAATATGCAGGTGGTTTCATTTCGCAAAGCCTCAGCCCTTGTGGCGTAGCCCTCGACCGCAGGTCTCCGCAACTGTTTTCCTATCCGGCCAGACATTTCCGTTATCTCAACGAGAGTTTGGTTCCGGTAATCGAAGCCTTGGTTGTTCCTCTAACCGGTGCAGGTCCCGTGGGCACGATTTGGATTTTTTCGCATGAGGAAGGCATCGGTTTCGATTCCGAAGACGTTCGCTTGATGACAGACCTGGCTGACTTTGCCAGCTCTGCCCTTCGTGTGATTCAGCTTCTGGACGGGCAATGCTCAGCGCGACAGGACGCTGCAACCGAACTTGCGCGACAGACCGCCGAGCTCCAGGCGCAGGTTGCGGAACGTAGACTGGCGGAGGCAAATCTGGTCGAACTCACCGGCAGGTTGCTTCAGTTGCGAGATGAGGAACAAAGGCGCGTTGCCCGTGAATTGCATGACAGCGTGGGCCAATTACTGGTGGCCATGTCCATGAACCATGATAGGGCATTGGCGGAGAAGCATCTGGGTCCGGTGGCGTCAAAAGCCATCTCTGAGAACACGGCCCTGCTGGCGCAAATCAGCCGGGAAATTCGCACGATCTCTCATCTACTGCACCCTCCGCTTCTGGATGAGGTTGGATTAGCACCAGGCGTGCGGGAATACCTCGAAGGATTCGCTGAACGCAGCCGAATGAGGGTTCGCCTGGAGATCGCAGAGGATTTTGGGCGCTTGCCTCGCGACGTGGAAACGGCCCTGTTTCGTATTGTGCAAGAAGGACTGACGAACGTTCACCGCCATTCCGAAAGCCGGACGGTCACGGTTCGCATCATGCGGTCTTCCGACAGAGTTTCGGTGGTAATCGCCGACGCAGGAAGAGGCATTCCAAAACAAACGATCTCTGAGATCGAATCCGGTCGCACGTCCGGTGTTGGCCTGCGAGGTATGCGAGAGCGAGTCCGTCAACTGGGCGGCAGCTTCAAGATTCGCTCGACTGATAAAGGCACCGTGGTCGTTACCCGGCTGCCATTGGACAAGAGGACGAACACCCGTAGCGATGACTTGGCGGCGCCTCCGCTTTTTGTCGCACCATCTGGGCTGTTACGCCCGCACGCGTAAGCGGGAATGAGGACTGCCGTTTTGTGGAAGAAACCGCAGATTGATTCCAGCACCGCACGGGTCTGTCGCGGGCATCGAGTTCTCCCCAGCGGCGGGAGACCGAAGTTGGATTCCAAAGGCTCCTGGCTCATCTAACAAGATCACAAGCAACCCTTGCCTGCATTTTGTACAACTAAAAGAAGCACAATAATCGCGACACCTGCGCGACCGAAAAGCGGTGGCGAAGGTTCCGCGAGCCCCTGGAGAAAGTCTTTTGCAGGACAGTCGTGGGCGTTCGGGTACATCTAAAAATCCCAGAGTGAGCGGTGGTGGATGAATATGCGATGGCGGATGCTGGCGATCTGTTCCGCGGAGAATCGCCACGTGATACAGGGTGCGATTATGGAATGGTCGCTGGAGGTCTGTTGGTGCCTAACCTTGCAGGATGCCCGGCGGGGCCTGCGACGCGGAAACCATGCGCTCGTCCTGTGCGAGGCGGAGCTTCCGGATGGGACCTACCGGGACGTGATGAAGTTGCTACAGCACAAGCTCGACCGCATCCGCGTCATCGTCGTGTCAGCGTTACCCTCGGAACATTGCTACATCCAGGCGATGGAAATGGGTGCGTTCGACGTGATTTCCGGTCCCTGCAAACGAACCGATGTTCAGTGGATCATCATGCAGGCTATTCAGGGCCACCCCGCCACAACCAGTTCGAGAAAGGGCCGATCGCCGGGAGGCCCGAGTGCATTTGCGTTCGCATAACGCTGCAGTCGGTTACCCCAGTCGCGGCAACCAAACCAACCCTCCGGTACCCATTTTCATCCAAACTCCGCCTCTTCACAGGGGCAGCTCGTAATGAAATCTCGGTATACATTCTGGTTAACGTTGCTGTCGGCATTGTCGACTCTCGCGCTGGGGGGATGCCGGGGAATCGTGGCGAGCCCGCCTTCCGAGAACGTTACGATGTCCGTGACCATGGCAGGGACGGGTGCCGGGACCGTCACCAGCAGCCCGCCAGGAATCAGTTGTCCAGGCATGTGCTCCGCGAGTTTTCCGCAGAATACACAGGTCACACTCAGCGAAACTCCGGCGGCGAGCGACGTTTTTTCGGGCTGGAGCGGTGGGTGCACGGGCAATGCAACTTGCAGCATCATGTTGAGCGCAGCGAACTCCGTCACCGCGACCTTCGGCACCGCGTCTTCCGGTTACACATTAACCGTTGCCATTGCCGGGGCAGGCACAGGAACCGTTGCTAGTACCCCGGCCGGTATCAATTGTCCGACAACATGCTCCGCGAGTTTCGCGCAAAATGCACAGGTCACCCTCAACGAAACTCCCGCGACCGGCGACGTTTTTTCAGGTTGGAGCGGCGCGTGTACTGGAATGGCGACCTGCAGCGTGACCGTAACCGGAGCCGACTCCGTGACCGCGACCTTCAGCGCTGCGTCTGCTGGTTACACAATGACCGTGACCCTGGCAGGGGCGGGCACAGGAACCGTCATTAGTACCCCGGCCGGAATCAATTGTCCGACGACATGCTCCGCGAGCTTTGCGCAGAATGCTCAGGTCACGCTGAACGAAGTTCCCACAGCCAATAATACTTTTAACGGTTGGTCCGGTGCGTGTACGGGAGTGGTAACCTGCAGCGTCACGATGACTGCTGCCGAATCCGTGACCGCGACCTTCGGTCCCGCAAACATTTACGGCGCCCTGAATCACATCATTCTCTTCGCCCAAGAGAATCGGTCCTTGGATAGTTACTTTGGCGCCATGCTGGGATACTGGTCGGCGAATGGATATGGCGCTGGTCAGACCTTCAACGGCCTGCCGCAGTACAATCCCGCGGGAACCGCTCCTACAAACCCGGGCTGCGATCCGACGGTGACTGATGGGTGCACTCCGAACCCCAGCTATCCCGTTAGCTCCTTTCATTTCGCATCCGAGTGTCAGGAAGAGCCGAGTCCCTTCTGGAACGAGGCCCGTAACGATTGGGACTATAGCGACCAGGCTGATCAACCCGCCGAAAACCCACCCCCGCTGAACGGATTTGTTTACACCGCCGCCTATGACGCCCAATCGAACTTGCTTATGGATGTCAACGGCGTACGAGCCATGGGTTATTTTGACTGGACGGACCTGAATTACTACTACTTCATGGCCTCGAATTTCGGGACCTCGGACACCTGGTTCGCTCCCCTTATGGATCGCACTCAGCTCAACCGAATGTACATGCTTGCCGCCACTTCCGCCGGACACGCGTATCCTCTGGCGTCTCCGGAAACCCCTCTCTCCAGTAAAACCATTTTCGAGGCCCTGCAGAATGCCGGCATCACCTGGAAGATTTATATCAACTCTGAGGCCGTTACTAATCCGACCACCGGCGCCGCTTGTAACAACGATATTTCGGATGCGAATGCTGAATGCCTTATCCAAAGCTCTTATATCAACATGTTCACTTACGAACAGACGATCATCGATAGCGCGGGCCAGAACCCGGACTTGTTGCAAAACATAGTTCCAGTGACGCAATTTGCGGTCGACGCAGCGAATGGAACATTGCCCCAATTCGCCCTGATCGAACCCGCGTCTGCGGCGTCGCTCGATGAACATCCCAACGATCTCGATACTTCAACTCCGGCCGATGTCCAGGCTGGAGCCCACTACGCAGCTGGTCTGATCAACGATCTCATGACGAGCCCCAGTTGGACGGATTCGGCCATGATTTTCACCTATGACGAGTGGGGCGGCTTCTATGACCACGTACCGCCGCAGCCGGCAACGCCCCCCGGGGACTATCTTTACCCCACCGATCTGGTTCCCGGAGATATCTGTACCAAGACCGGGGAAGTGATGGGGCTGGGAACTTGCAATTTCGCCTGGACCGGGTATCGTGTCCCGCTCATCGTGATTTCGCCTTATTCGGTGAAGAACTTCGTCTCCCATAATGTGCGCGACACCACCGCGGTGCTCAAGATGGTTGAGACTCGCTTCGGGTTGTCCCCGCTCACCGCCCGCGATGGATCTCAAACGGACATGACCGAGTTTTTTGACTTTGTGAACAAGCCCTGGGCTACGCCTCCGACGCCGCCCCCTCAAGCACTGGATGGTGCGTGCAGTCTCGTTCCGCCAGCCAGCTGGAACGATCCCCCCACCTTGGTGGTCGAAATCTCGGGCGCTACAGGTTCCGGCACAGTCGCCGGCACTCCGGGCAGCATCACTGAGTGCAAGCCCGGCGGGGACGGTTGTTTCGGCTCGTTCGCCTATGGCACCGACGTCACTCTCACGGCAACGCCGGGCAGAGGCTACACGTTTGCCGGATGGAGCGGCGCAGGCTGCAGCGGAACTGCTTCCTGCTCGATCACGGTCACTTCCAACACCTCGGTCGATGCGACGTTCACAACGATTGTGCCAGCGCTGGCCACTACCTCTGGAGCGACGCACTAACCGCCCACTAAATGGGATAATGGCTTCCGTGAAAATCCAGCGCGCGTTTGTGCTGTGGTTTGTCTTCTGCTCGGCTTCCTGCTGCCTGGCGACGACCCGCCACTACTACATTGCCGCCGAAGACGTCACCTGGAACTACGCCCCCAGCGGACGCGACCTGCTCACCGCCACGCCTATCCGGCAACCGTGGCTTCAGTTGCAATGGCCGAAGACGAGGTTCGTCGAATACACCGACGGCACCTTTACCACTCGGAAACCGCAACCTGTGTGGCTGGGGATTCTGGGGCCTGTGATTCGCGCTGAAGTCGGAGACGAAGTGGTGGTCGAGTTTCTGAATCGCAGCCGCCGCGGTCACGATATGCACCCTCACGGCCTGCGCTATGACAAAATCAACGAAGGTTCCCTGTATCTGCCGGTGGCCAAAGGAGGCTTTGTCGCTCCCGGCGCCCAGTATACGTATCACTGGTTTGCCAATGAGTCCAGCGGTCCGGGTCCGGGACAGCCCAGTTCGATCGTCTGGTGGTATCACGCACACGTTGACGCCGGCATCGAGATCAATGCCGGCCTGCTCGGGCCGATCATCGTTACCGCCAAAGGCAAAGCCAACCCCGATGGATCTCCTAAGGATGTTGACCGCGAATTCGTTGCCTCCTTCATGGTCTTCAACGAAATGGGAGGCAAACCCGCTGGGCTGTTTTATGCGATTAACGGATTCATCTTCGGCAATCTTCCGGGCTTGACCATGAAGCAGGGAGAAAAAGTGCGCTGGTATTTGTTGGGAATGGGGAATGAGATCGACCTGCACACTCCGCACTGGCACGGCGAAACCGTCACCGAAGGAGGCAGGAACACCGATGTCATCGAACTTCTCCCGGGAAGTATGAAGACGGTGGACATGGTCGCAGACAATCCGGGCACATGGATGTTTCATTGCCACGTGGAAGATCACATGGAGGCGGGAATGATGGCGGTTTACACCATCGCCGCACCGCCCACGCGTGCTTGCCCCGTTGCGTTTGTGGGTGGAGATTTCTGGAAGGATCCAGAGAAATTCACGCTGACGGTGAAGAACACCGGTAGCAAAACTATTGCAAGTTTGCGGATCACGCCGGAGATGTTTTTGGCTCCCCAGGATTTGCGGCGACCGTTCAACTTCGAGTGGTCATCAACGAAGCCTATCTTGCCCGGCCAGGAGCAAACTCTCGAGAAGCCGGGCTTTCGTGCCGACAGCGCCCAGGCCGTCCTGGGCTGGATCTTTTTTCCGCATTCCGTGAAGTATGAAGATGGAACCGGCTGGCTCGCTCAAAGCGAGGGTGAATGCTTTGACGTGATATGGCGAGACTCGAACCATCCCGATCTGCCGGCCTTGCCTCCCCGCCAGATCGAGATGAATCCAGACTAGTTCAAGACGCTTCTAGAAACACTGAAAGTTAATGCTGACCTCTCCGGGCATCAAGTTGTCGTTGGTTGACGTTTTCGACAGAACCCATTCGGCGGGACGTTCCGGGTTTCCATCCGTTGAGTTGATGTAGTAATGCCAGCGCACCCATCCATAGCTGTGCTTGATGTGGTCCACTGGATTCACGCCGGTATCGACTCCGTAGTCGAAGACCTCGCGAAACTTGCAGGAGTCGACCTTCTGCGAAACGCTGCAACTGTATGTATATAGCAACGGCAGAATTGTGATGGAAAACGGCCGTGGTGGGTCAGCGCGGTGGTCGGTGATGGTCATGGTTGTCGGAGGCCTTAGCTGCAGCCAGGAATAACCGAGATTCTGGCTGGAACTTTGAAGCGCCTGCTCCACATAGGTGTAGTAGTTCGTATTGTTAGCCTGCGCGGGAGGCCTGGTATTCCATAACGAACTGCCTTCTCCTCCCGGAGCAGCGCACCGGGGCGCCCAGCGCATGGAATAGTCGGCTGTCTTGTTCTGACTGCCATTGTTGAATTTCTTGCAGCTGGTTGGATCGTTCCAGTGGTTGACACCATCCCAGTCGTCCAGTTCCGTGACCCATTGGTAGACGTAATTTGAGTCGTAAAGATTGATGTCCCAGGGATTACCTTGCGGATTCTTGACGTAATACAGCTTAGCCTGACTTGGATCCCATATCGTGTACATGTAGGACGACGGCCGGCCTTTTGTAATACCCTCCATGTGGTAGCCGGAGGCCAGTCCGGGGTCCATCATCATTACGCTCAAAACATCCCAGTAGCCGTGTCCTGAGGGACAACTGATGGTTGACTGAATCTGGCCGAAAGCACTGGGTGCGACCGGCAAACACGCTGCTAGCGTCAGCAGCCCGAAAACAATGGCGTATCTGCATGCTCTCGCTCGGTAACGGTCTTGCTTGCGGCTCACGATGGGCGCCGCAGTTGTCACGCTCGAACAACGCAAGAAAAATGTCGGGGAGTACTTCATTGATTTCGAACCTCAGGAATGGATTGGGTCGACCTGCGGACACTATGGTTCAGCGGATAGTCAATACGCTAGATTACTGAAGTGCACAGGTAAAAACCCCTAGCCCGTTTGGGGGGGGCGACCGGGCGTTTGAGGCAAACATTTGGGGCGCGTCGACGAGGCCGAAGAGCGGCCAAAAGAGAGATGGCCGACAGCGACGCGGACTTACATGATTTCAGCGAGAGGAGAGGGGAACCTATATAGCGAACCGGCAGAGGAACCGCAGATGATAGTTGAGACCGCTAGAGGCTGTGAAAGGCAGAAGGTGTGGCGTCGCGAAAAACTCGGAGCGTCGAAGCTCAAGGCTCCTAGGACTGAAGATCCAGGTGCTGATTTGATCGTTAGAATCAGTTGCATGTCGTTTGATGGCCCGAGAAGGCGGAAAGAACTCCGCCCCCTCGCGCCATGAAACTAGCGTGTCTCTTACGCGGTTACGAGGTCGTGCTTCTGAATGGTTGAGGTGACCACGTCAAAGGTGTGAACCTGGGGCGTTCCCTCGATAAATCTTGCCAGCGTCTTCAACACTTGCGGATAGGTATTCGTGTTGTAAGTGTCCGCATCGTTCTTGTTTTCCCACAGACTGATTACGGTTACATCGACTCCGCCGGGACCTGCGAAGGTGATTTCCTCCTTGAAACCATTCTGCTTGCGAAGCAGCGGCAGAACATCTTTCTCAAATGCTCGTGTGTAGTCGGACAACATATTGGATTTCAAATGGAGAGAGATATTGCGTGCAAACATATTCAACCTCCTAGGGTTGGTGGTTGCTAAGGGGAAAAAACTTCAGATGGGCTGACTTAGTTTCAGGAGACCTGAAAGAGGAGAAGAATGCTCACTCGGTTAAACTGGTGCACTTGAGTGGCCCTCTGCATCGACCCGTAACTTGTTGCATCGACACATCGAAAGCAGATACCGCAATGCCGGGTCTGAGGTCCCCTAGTGTATTTCCTGGCGGAAAGCAGGTACAAATGACCCACGCGACTGAGAACCCCCGCGCGAAATCGATCCCCTCCACAAAGTCAGCGCGCGTCTCTATGTACTACCGATTGTCCGCGACAACGGTCTGACGATTGAGTAGGACCGCGGCCTCGGCAAGCGTCTGGTCATCGGACACTCGGCGGTAGTCGCAGTGGGTTTCAGTCTCCTGGACGCCGATTGTCTTGAAGACGAGAGCTTTCCCCTTCATCTCCACATTCAAGAAAGTGACCTCCCAGTGACCTGGCGCCACCTCTGCCTGGGTCACCTCAAAATTGCCTCCCTTGTCCAAGTGCCCCAACAGCCCGCCTCCGAATTTCACATCCTCCGTGAGATGGCCGCTGATCGCCACCAATCGCTCTTGTTTAATGTCGACGGTCATCTCACCTTGCATGCTGTGTAACACCCGGGATTCCATGGAAGGCGGCTCAAAGTCTGGATTGGGTCTGAAGGTCAAGGCAACGAGGTCTCCCTGGCGACCCGCGTAGCTGAACACAAATACATCGGGCAGAGTATTGAACAAACGCACCCCTTGTTCCGTCTTGCGATTGCTCGCCTGGTGTATTTTCCGTTGCTCATCCGGGTGGCTCACGAGCCTCTCCAGGCGCTGGTCCTCTTCGCGCTGCTGGGTGGCGTCGAGCGAGCGGCCGTCAACGGAGAGCAGTCGGCTCAGGGAACCGTCGTTCGTCTCCACAATTTCCTCGATCTGCTTCTTCCCGAATTCCTCTTTTTCGAGGCGGTACATCCAGTGGCCGTGATCCTTATCTTGCGACTTCAGTTCGTTGGTGATCACCTTCCGCGCCAGGTCGTGAGCAGATATTCCGAGTGTCGCGGAATCTGATTGGGGGAGAGCCCTCGATCCCAGCAGAACAATCGTCAATGTGACGGTTGCCACGCCGTGCGCAAATCTCACGACTGAAGGCGACGCCTTCGTGCAGAATGTTTTTACCCAGTTCTTCATGGAGCAGCCGTCGGTTCCTGGCAAACCCAATGATCGACGAAGCGCGCTCATAAAACTGGTCAAAAACGCGCACTCTCCACGACCGCTGACCACGAGGTGCCACAGACACTGCCGGGCATTTACCGACTCGGGTATTTCCATACGTCGAGGCTAGGTGCAGTCTCTTGGCTCGCGCCGGGGAAGGAACAAAGCTGTTGCAACCTGAATTCCGGTCGTGATCCAGCTCCGTCAGCGGTCGACTGCTAAATTTCCGGCTCTGGTAACCGGCATCTGAATGGACGTTCGTAATTTGAAAGTACGCTCGCGCGATAGTTAAATCAGTTTGCCGCGTCACTTCACCAGGTACCTTCGGTCCATCCACGGGCGGGAGCGCGCCTCTGCAAAAAAACCAATCCTGGCCGAACTGGAAGTGTGAAAAGCATGTCCCGGCTCAAAGCGACGATTCTCTGCATTGACGACCACTGGAACGGGCTCATCGGCCGCAAGATGTTGCTCGAAAACAACGGCTATGAAGTCCTGGAGGCGAGCGGCGGGGACGAAGGGCTGAAGTTGTTCCTGTCGCACCGTGTGGACGCGGTGGTTCTCGACTACCAGATGCCCGGGATGAACGGTGACGTGGTGG
Source organism: Candidatus Sulfotelmatobacter sp. (assembly GCA_049512915.1). Classification (GTDB taxonomy): domain Bacteria; phylum Acidobacteriota; class Terriglobia; order Terriglobales; family Acidobacteriaceae; genus Sulfotelmatobacter. Next base: position 2,976 of record JBEKWP010000001.1, on the reverse strand, counting down.
CCGCGAAGATGAAGCGCGTCAAGTCATACGTCCCGATCATGTTGCTGTCCGCCTACGGCCCGCTGCCAAAGAGGAAGCTGAAGGCGGTGGACACCTTCCTGTCAAAGTCCCAGCCACCAAAGATTCTCTTATCTACGCTTCAGGGTCTGCTGGACAATGAGCCTAAACCATTCTTCAACCGATGGCTCGATGCGTGGAGAAATCGCAATAAAGGGGTGGAGTAATGAATTTCTTGAAGCGGCTTTTCGGACAAGGTTGCTCGCATCGGTTTGCCTGGCCGCGCGTCGACGCCAATGGCCGCCATTACCAAACTTGCCCACTCTGCGGAACGGCATACGAGTACGACTGGAGAACGATGCGACGGACTGATCGGTTGCTGGCAGCTGATGGCCGCCAAGGGTAAGCTGCTGATTAGTTCTCTCCCTCGCCCCTTTTTCACCCCAAGCCTCGCTGCAGCAATTAATCTTTGCGCGCTCGCACAACGAACCGCTTGGGAGACGGCCCAACAAAATAAAAGATGTCGCGGTGTCCGCCGATCGCACTGTTCCCGTCTCACCCGGAAGCGGGGTGCCTTCGATATGTCCCGCGCGCAGCCGCAATGTTCGCGAACTGGTCCCTTGCAGAACTGCCACAGAAATTCCCAACCTCGGAATATCCATACGGCGTGGCTGCTTTCTTTCGTTGCGCGCAAGTTCATGGGGGAAAGTCAATTCAACTTTGATCGGGGACATTCCATGAAAAGTGATTCAAAGTGCACAGACTGGGAAAGTGCATCCATGGAAGGCTTGCAGAGGACCCGAGACCTCTCAATCCAAGCAGCCGAAACTAAGGTTTGACCGGGCAATCTAAAGATGATCTGGCAAGATGGTTCTGGCAAGATGGTTCAAGATGCGTAACATTCGTTTACTGCTCCTGGCAGTTCTGATATTGGCCAGACCGGCTGCCTCGTTCGCGCAATTCGGCGTGTCGGTCGCGATCGCCCCTCCTACGCCGCCGATTTACACGCGACCTACGCTCCCTGCGCCCGGCTATATGTAGACGCCAGGCTACTGTCATTGGAGGAAATATGTTAGACCAAGAATGGACCGTGAAAGAATTGACAGAAGCGCTCAAAAATTTCCCGCCAAACGCCAAAGTCTATTACGAGATGGGGCCGAACGGCCCAGGTACCATTGGGAAAGCGCAATACGTCAAGGCCTGGGGCGATTCCGGCGAGATGGGAGTGCTACTGGACCGATAGGTTTGTCCTAACAAACTTGGCGAAGGAGTCTTCGCCGCGATTGTACGTCGGACTAGCAAAAAGCCACTCTCGCGGTGATGATCTGCCTACTTAAGGAGGTCACCTCACCGGCGGTTATCGTTTGCGGAATTTCGTTTCCACGGCCTCGGCTGCGCAAAGTTTCCTTTCCCGGTGCGGCTCGGTACGCGGAGTGCCCGTATGCAGTTCGCAAACTTCACCAATCCCTGCGCCACAGGTGGCACAAGGCACGGATAGTATCTGTTTCGGAGTAAGTTCTTTGGTCTTCACGACCAGATCATGCGACGTTCTCAGGCCGCAGGTATGTTCAATATTGCTCACCCTGATCGCATTTGGCCGAGCTGGAGATTCTATTTTGGAGTGCGCGGCGGCTTCGCCAATAGTGAGCAAAAGTGAACACTTCTTGTAAACCCGATTCTGGCATAATTATCTGACGTGTAGCCCGGCCCTCGGAGCACTTCCTTGATGGCGCCAACCACCCTGGCCGAGAACAAACGCAATTTCGACCCGAAGAAGTTCCTTGCCACGATAGGCTCGGGTAGGAAGGTCGTGTCAGTTCCCAGGAAACAAACCATCTTCGCGCAGGGCGATCCCGCCGACGCAGTCTTCTACATCCAGGCCGGCAAGGTGCGTCTCACTGTCGTGTCCAAAGTTGGCAAGGAAGCAACCCTGGGGATATTGAGCGAAGGAGAGTTTTTCGGAGAGGGTAGCCTGGCCGGACAGTCTTTTCGCATGGGGTCCGCAACCGCAATGACCGACTGCGAGCTTCTACGCATTGATAAGAAAGCGATGATGCTTGCGTTGCACCGGGAGCACACGTTCTCGGATCTATTTGTGGCGTATCTGCTGGCACGAAACATCCGGTACGAAGAGGATCTGGTCGACCAACTCTTTAACTCCAGCGAAAAGAGACTAGCCCGGCTTCTGCTCTTGCTTGCTCATTTCGGCAAGGACGGCGTGCCCGAGACTGTAATCCCGAAGATCAGTCAGGAAACTCTCGCCGAGATGATAGGTACAACCCGGTCGCGGGTCAGTTTTTTCATGAATCGGTTCAGAGAGTTGGGCTTCCTCGACTATGACGGAAGTGGGCTGCAAGTTCACAGTTCTCTTCTCAATGTCGTTCTCCACGACTAAATAGTTTGCCCGCAATTGTCGTGCAAGCCGAGCTGGCAGACAGCGGCGAACAAATCAGGCGTTTTCTGATCCAGGGAGCGGCGTTATTTTGGTCGCAACCAGCACCTCCAACAGAGTGGCGGTGTTACGAACACTTCCTGAAATCGTAATAAGTGCGTCTGAGACGAGAGGATGTTCCCCCGCCAGCAAGTCAAGACGGTCACTCACGTTGTGGAGGTGCTGAGCTTCGCGCAGGATCGCATTCGAAGGCATGAGGCACACGGCTTTCTGAAAAGCCTAAGGAGAGGAAACTTCAGATGGGCTGACTTAGCTCAGGAACCTGAAAGAGGAGAAGGTGGTAACGACCTCAACATCAGTATAGCACTTGGGGAGTCTCGAAATATTGCAGCTTCCTCCGTCATAGAACTGTTTGCGGCGACTACGATAAGAACCGGCCGGCCAGAATCCTGAAGCTTGCCTCAATCTTTCTGACGCGTCGCCTTCACCCCCGACAGAATCCCCACGCCCAGGAGTACGATTGCGCCCACCGCGATCCAATGCGCTGGCATATGCATCAGGTGCGCACCATAGATCAGTCCGGCAAC